>NZ_SZPP01000003.1:0-86115 GCF_030263775.1 Candidatus Jettenia sp. AMX1 | reverse complement strand
GTCTCTCCTTCCCAATCACGCAACACTCAGTATGGTTGGCTGGCTATGCCTTTACCTATGAGGACTTTCACCTCATCAGAAAACGTCAAGCTTCGCTTGGCGCACTAGGAAATTGCTTTTCCCTGTAAAAATGACAATATAATAAAATTATGGAAATTACAAGGCTTTTTAATTTTTTCAGTAAAATCAAAAAATAAGTTCTTCTTTGATTTTGAAAATAAACTTTTTGTATAATGCTGCAAAGTAGGGCAAGGCTTTAGCCTTGCGCAGGTGCAAATCTAAAAAGGATATTTGCAATATAGATTGCTTTCACAAGATGAATTCAATAACCCCTTTTCACAATACCCGTTTCATTGTAGTCTCTATCATAGTATTCACAGCATTTCTCTTCCTGTTCAACATAGGGAAAAGGGACCTCTGGGCGCCTGATGAACCCCGATATGCACAGGTATCAAAAGAAATGAGAGACAGCGGTAATTTCATTGTTCCCCACCTGAATAGTAAACCATATCCGGATAAACCTCCGCTCTTGTTTTGGCTCATCAATGTATTTTCACTGCCGTTCGAAAAGATTACCGCCTTATCCTCCCGCTTGCCTTCAGCCTTTGCTGGTATTGGCTGCTGTGTTGCGCTGTTTTATCTTGCTACAAGCTTATATCGAAACACGAGAATAGCCTTAATGGCTTCGCTTATCCTTGCCACCAGTTCAAAATTCCTTTGGATGACGCACCGTGTTGCCTTCGACGTCCTCCTTACACTACTCGTAACCCTGTCGATACTCTTTTTTTATAAAGGATATACCGAACAAAAAAACAAAGGGTTGTATTATACCGTCTTTTATGTGCTCATGGCCTTCGGAGTACTTGCAAAGGGACCCATAGGCTTTATCCTTCCCTTTCTCATAGTATTAACTTACCTTATATTGAAAAGGGATGTCGGAATTTTAAAAGATACCAAACCATGGATAGGTGGGATATTGTTTACCATCATAGTATTTACCTGGGTTTATCTGGCAGGTATCTATGGTGGTAAGGAATATACCAATCAGATACTTTTCAAACAAAATGTTGGAAGGTTTGCCAGCTCATTTGCACATAAGAGGCCGTTTTATTACTACTTCATAAATTTTCCTGTTAATTTTTTGCCCTGGAGTATTTTTATTCCCAGTATTGTGATGTATCTATTTTCTCAGAAAGGGAGAGAGAAAATACCCAATATCCTGACGATAAGGAATTTCAAAACAAAGATACTTCGCCGCTCTTCACTCCAAAATAACAACATTTGTCATTCAGGGAGAAACGAAGAATCTCTTTTATTACCAATCGTCTGGTTTGCAGTTGTCTTTATCTTCTTTTCCATTGTGTCAGGGAAAAGGGATATTTACGTTCTCCCCTTATACCCTGCGGCTGCACTCTTTATAGCCTGGTTTCTGAATGAGTTTATTGAGCAGTCTCAGGAGAATTATTTTAGAAAAACAGGCTATTATCCCTGTTATATACTGTGTGGAATATCACTCGTACTGGGCGTTCTTTTCCCTATCACGGTATATAAGGCATTCCCTCAATATATAACTACGACTACTCCATTTACAATAATTCTTTCTATTGCTGGTATTGTAATGCTATACTTGATAAAGCACGCCAGGATAATTCCATTTTTCTTTACCCTTGTTTTTGTTATCTGTATCATTTTTAATGTCAGCACCGTAAGGGTTATTCCGATACTCGACCACTATAAATCTGCCAAAGAGATTTGTGGCAAAGCAAAGGCTATGATGAAACCGGATGACAGACTGGCGATGTATAATTTTTTCCGGGATCCGTATCTGTTCTATACCGATAGAAATTCTATTGAAGTAATTGCCGAATCAGACAATTTGAGAAAATTTTTGAACTCACAGGAGAGGGTATTTCTCTTTATCCAGGAGAAGGACTTCAAAAAGATTTCGAAACTTCCTGAAATGCCTCTGTTTGTGCTCGAAAGAGATTCTGTAGGTCACCGGGAGATATTTTTTGTTTCAAATAAAGATAGTTGATACATGATAAAGATTAGATCACCGCAAAGAACATGGAAAAGTGGTAAAACCTATGAGATTAAAAAATAAGGTAGCACTTATTACCGGTGGTGGAACTGGTATTGGCAAGGCCACGGCGCTGCTTTTTGCCAGAGAGGGCGCTTCTCTTGTTATTACCGGGAGAAGGGAAACACCTCTGGAAGAGACGGTTTCACACATAAGAAATTTGCACAAGAATGCCATATATGTTATAGGGGATGTCTCAAAAGCAGATGATGCTCAGAATATGGTTCAAAAGACAGGAGAAACCTTTGGGAGGTTAGATATCCTTGTGAACAATGCCGGTGTTAATTACAAACCGGACACAACCAGCGCAACAGAGGAGGAGGGTTGGGATATAACGATTAATACGAACCTAAAAGGTATTTATCTGGTCTCAAAATATGCCATTCCTGAACTTTCAAAAAATGGCGGTTCCATTATCAATATCTCTTCTGTTGTAGGATTAAAAGGGTTTCGGAAAGCCATTGCTTATGCTACATCAAAAGGCGGTATCCTTAACATGACAAAAAGCATGGCCATAGAATTAGCCCCTGATAAGATCCGTGTCAACTGTATTTGCCCGGGCATGATAGATACCGATATGTACTGGAATTTTATAAAGTCTTCAGAGAATCCTGACACATTGCATGAGTATGTAGTACATTCGCATCCGCTCGGTAGAATCGGAAAACCCGAGGATATTGCGTATGGTGCGCTTTTTCTTGCATCAGATGAAGCAAACTGGATTACCGGGGTTATATTACCCATTGATGGCGGCTTTACAGCGCGATAGATTTTTAACCATAAATTAGGCCTTCGGCAACTCTTTTAAGCCATGAATGAACACGAATGATCAGGACTATACCAGGCCTTGTCTTCTCTAGTGGTAAAAATGAATAAATCGATTTTTATCGCAGGTATTCTCTGTTTCTTAAGCCAATCGCTATATTATCCCTTACAAAAGGTCATTTCTCAATCCATAGACAAACCGCCAACTATCGACTCAAACACCAATAATCTTGTAAATCCTGTCTCTCTTAACTTTAAAGATGTTTTCAATCAATTTGGCGATAATGCAGAACGGCTTTATCAACACTATGGAACCTTCGCCCTTGAATTTTTAAAAGAATATAAGATAGAGGGACTTGCCCTTTTGGAAAAACACGGCAGGGAAATGGCAAATCTGTATCCACTTATCAATTACCGGGACATCTTCCGCTTATACAGCAATCCGGATAACAACAAAAATAATCTCCATATATTCTCACCCGAAACCCTCGCTACATTTTACACAACCTTTGGAGATGAAGGAGTAAAATATATTGCCAATAACCCTGAAAATTTCTTTCTTATCAATGAAGATAAAGAAAGAGGTATCGAGCTGATCAATCTTGCCAATGAAAAGGGCGATATGGTATTTTCCCTGATACGAAAACACGGCATTGCCTTTGCGAGACTATATGATAAAGACGTGTTGGATATCGTCATTAAATTTCAAGAGGACGGCCTTCTGGCCATAAAAGAATATGGAGAAAAGGCAAAGGTTTTGTTCAACCTTTTTACCGATGATGATATCTTTTACCAGGTGATAAAAACGTACGGGCATAAACAAACGATTCCCATCATCTATCTTTTCTATGATAATAAAGATTTTAACAGCCAAATTTACAACTATTTGAAGACGACAAGCGCCTACGGATGGGTCTCGTACTGGTGGTACGGCATTGAAACATCTGCGGCAGATGCTCAAAGCGATACAGCAATAAGACGTGAAAATGCACAACGGGCCATTCACCTCATCTTTGAATTGGGAAATGATTTTATTGACCGTTTTGAGATCCTCGATATCAATAATGTCAAGGAAGAAGCTATTACTACAATTACCAACAAATTAAGAAACTTCTTTATCTCTGATATTGAGCGGGTAAGTCGAAAAAGGATCCGGCAGGAAGATATTACGTTTCAGGATAAATTGTTTGCGGGACTAGATATTCTGGGATTTGTCCCTATTGGCAGCGGTATATCTAAAGTGGCAAAGCTTGCAGCAAAAGGAGCACAGTTTGCCAGAACCACAAAAGGTTTTCGGGGTCTCGTCCATCTTACGGAAGATTTGGTTGAAACTTACGGAGATGATGCCGTTCAGTTTGTTGCAAAATACGGAGACGATGGCATCAGGGTCCTGAAGGCAACCGATGGTAAAATCCTCAAACTATCGCAACAATATGGGGATGATACAGTTCGATACCTTACAAAATATGGCCCAGATGCAGGAAATGTGATTGAAAAATATGGTGATGAAGTACTGCTTCTTGCACGTCAATATGGTGATGATGTCGTAAAATACACCATGCTTTACGGCGATGACGGCCTCAGGGTAATTCAGAAATATGGTAAAGATGTTGTACTTTTGAGTACTCTTTACGGAGATGATGTCATTAAGTTATCGGCTTTCTATGGTGATGATATTATTCCCTGTGTATCAAAATATGGATCAAGCGGTGTCCAAGTTATAGGAAAATATGGAAACGATGTAATGCAGTTGGCAAAAAAGCACGGAGACGATGTTATTAAGTATGTCGGTATGTATGGTGATGACGGGATCAAACTTGCAAGAAAAGGCAAGGTAGGTCTATTGGTAATGCGATTCATACCGCCGAAGGTATTTTCAAGATGTATAAAATTTGTCAAATATGGTCTTGTTGCATCGATCCTCTTTACATTTGCCACGCATCCCATTGCATTTCTGTCAGGCCTGATAAAGGCCCTTTCATGGTTATTTGGCACCAATCCGGTAGTTGTAGCAACCGTTTTAGGCCTTATAATCACTTTCTTACTTATAAGATTTCTGAAAAAATTCAAAATCATTCTCAAACCTTTTTTCATATTTTTTTTTCTCTCAAGAAAGCTTAGAATGGTAACGAGACCCCTGCAGAACCTGAGAGATACGGAGGTACAAAAATAGATAATTTGAGAGTTGGTTGAGTTGAGGAAAGAAACCCAACATCTCTCTTGATCTTCTGTTTACCGTGGAGATATAATGCAAACAGAATAAAATTCAAAGATTTACAAAGATATGATAAAATAAGTCACGAATGAAAACTGAGAGGGCTTCGTTAAATTATCGGCCCCAAACATTCTTCATTATTTGGTACATCTTCATGGGAGGCTTAACATGCTCAAATCAAAATTCTTCATATCCACGCTTGCCATTATTCTTTTCATTGGTTGCTCAACAGTGCCCATAACAGGGAGAAGACAGCTTTCCTTTGTACCGCAGTCTCAGCTTTTTACCTTAAGCCAGGATAGTTACCATCAGTTGTTGTCCGAATCAAAGCTCTCTAACGATGCAGGAAAAAAAGAGATGGTGGTAAAAGTGGGGAAGAGCATAGCACAATCAGCAGAACAATTCATGCGTGAAAACGACATGGAAGAAGAGATAAAGAATTATGAGTGGGAGTTTAACCTCATTGAAGATGATAAAACAGTAAATGCCTTTTGTATGCCGGGGGGAAAGATTGCTGTATATACAGGCATCCTCCCTGCTACTCAGGATGAAACTGGACTTGCTGTTGTATTAGGGCACGAGGTTGCGCATGCTATAGCAAATCACGGCGGTGAAAGGATGAGCCAGCAATTGTTAGTACAATTAGGTGCAACTGGCTTATCGGTAGCATTAAGCCAGCAGCCGGCGCAAACACAACAAATATTGTTACAGGCCTATGGGGCAGGTACGAATATCGGATTTATTTTACCGTATAGCCGGAGTCACGAACTTGAGGCTGACCATATTGGCCTCATCCTCATGGCACGGGCTGGCTACAACCCCAGGGAAGCCATTCCATTCTGGCAGCGGATGAGTAAAATGGGGGGAGAAAGGCCACCAGAATTCCTATCCACCCACCCGGAACCGGAAAGAAGGATAGAAGATATCAAAAAAGAATTGCCTGAAGCTATGAAATACTACAAAAAGTAAAATCCTGTAGAAGCGTATTACAATACACTTCTACTTCAATTCTTTAAATTTATAAAAGAATTCTCAAAATTTCTATGGACTTATAAAATCAAGTTATTTATACTTCCTCCTCTAAAAGAGAAAACAACAATTTGGGAGGAAGTATTTGGAAATCTTCACCAATTCACAAAAAGGATACCCATCCCCTTTTATACATCACCTAATAAGGTGCTTCCTCACCTTACCAGCAAAAACTTATCCTCAATTTTTTCCTCTTCAATTTCAGAAAATCCAAAACCTGAACTTCCTCACAAATACTGAAAAATTGTTTCTTATCCTCATCAAGACTCTAGATATCATTAAACCTACAGAGAGTAACTTTAACAAATAGAATAAAATATTATACTCTCAAGCTTAAAAAATTAGTAAGAAAACAATTAAAGGTTGGAATCGAGCATGGTACAAATTCTTTAATTTATTATTTTTCTCAAATATTTGCATAACAACTTTTGACTCGATAGAGGATTATTGTAATGAGAAATGTTGTTAGAGAGATTATCCAGAAACCTTAAAAAAGTTTGGGAAAAGGGTTTTCCGTTGATAACCTGGAACAGATGCGTAAGTTTTACGTATTTTATTCGGCTGGTGCTTTAATTTCCGAGATGCTGTCTTGGAAATTAAAGCAAAGTATTTATTCAATATACCCTTGGTGGTTTAAACATAGTGATCTCAAAACAAAATGTCATATAGCATAACGGAAGGTTTAATTTAAGAAGCCAATAATTTCTGGGTTACTAAATTCATGAAAATTAAGAAAACTGAAATCTTGATAATATATGAAAAAACTATAGAAGGTGATAGCATAGCAGTGCGCGGGCTCTTCATCTATAGAAATAGACCTGAATTGATAGGCATAGGGGGATTAGATGCTAAAGGATATTAAATTGCTAACAGAATTGTATTTACATTCCCAGGGGAAATTACCAGAAGACAAGTCATGGAATGAATTTCACGATACGCTAATTCATGAAGCGTCTAAAGAAAGTATCGGTCTCCTTGCAGATGCAAATCCAAAAGACAAATCCAAATACGCCTTGTTTGTTAATGTTGATACTAAGAAGAAGATGTGGGAAGTCAAAGATTATATCGAAATAGGTGCTGTAAATAACTGGGCAAACCATTTATTCTGGCAAGGATCAGGTGGAGCACAGAGCGACAAGATAAGGAATACACCTCACAAAATTTATTCAAAGAAAGTCGACTTTTCTACGGATAATTTTATTACCCCACTTGAAACTATAATAAAAGATTATTGTCAGACACAGGAAGGTAAAGGAAAGGAAAAAACAGCAAAAGAAACTGGCCCTTTATTTTATAATAAAGACAAACAAGACGAAAGAAAATGGCTTGAAAACGTAGTTTTCATTTTAAAAAATAACAAAGAAGAAATAGATAAACAGGTGAAAGGAAATGAAAAAGACCGTAGAAAATTTCCGTCGGTAAAACCTGGAGAATCAGCTTTTGTAGGTTTAACTATTGACGAGAAACATCTTGCAGAGTATGAATTATTTCGTCGATACTTATTATTTGTTAAAACAAGAGCGGCAATTCAGAAAGGTGCTGATAGGTTTAAACACAAAGTTGCAGTTGATGTAATTAAAGAATTAGTTGGTATTTGCCCTTCATGCCAAAGAGAAAAGCCACTTTTAGACCAGTGGCAAAGTGCTTCGGAACTATCTTTTTATCAGACTACCAATGAAAATCATCTTTCGTATGCTTTTCCTGATTCAGCGTTTAAACTATGTCAAGGTTGTGCGGATTTATTGTTTATATTTAAGCAACATCTTCTTGAAGCTTTGACTCGTAAATTAGGTGGGAATGAGTGTCTTGTTTTACCTTCTATAAAGCTAATTCCTCCAGATCAAAATGGAAAAAAAAGATTGTATGAAAATCTTAAAAGATTATGGGGTTCACCTGCTAAAGAAGTGGCATCTACAGAAGAAAGACTATTATATAGGCTCGGTCAATTGCCATCCTATGCTACCATAACCTTTATTTTTGGAGATTACATTACAGTTGGCAAGTCGCAAAATGTGAGGAGATTGGATGAATTAAATATTGTATTCCCCGATGTCCTACCAAGTAGACTTTCTCAAATTTCCAATACAATCCAAAATAATAAACAACTATCTGAGATGTGGTCTTTAACAGGAAGAAACTGGCAGTGCACGTGGAATGTCCAAGATGATTTTTATTTACTCTACCAATTGTTTTATCCCTCATGGGAAGAAAATAAAAAGGATAAGAGTAGAAGAAGACCTGAAGTAGAACGATATTTGAGAGCGATATTTTATGGGCATGAAATTACTCATGCAGACATTGCGAATGATTGTTATAGCAATTTAATTTTTGCTATAAAAACAACACGTAATGCCCAAAAGGAAGATATCAAAGCTCAGTACGCGAGAGATAACTATGTTGGAAATATTCTGTCTTTACTTGTTTTCCTAAAACAATTGAAAGAAACTAGCAAACTAGAAAAGGAGGTGAGAGGTATGCCAGAAAAAGAAAAAATAGGCTTTTCGTTTATTGCAATGCCAGATTTAGGCAAGTTTGTCGAAATACACCCTTTGTTAAAGGACAGTCAATATCTCGCTCCCTTTTTCGTAGGATGTTTGTTTTCGTATGCAGAAAACCTGCAGAAAGGCAATAGCAGACTGGCCGCATATAACTGGCTTGGGACTATGTCTTTGACTTATGAGGATATTTTGCAGGATATATACCCAAAAGTGTTGAACTACATTACAAACAAAGAAAAGATCGTATCTAGCCCAAGACTTCAAGAACTTATGAAGGCTATCTCTTATTATGATAAAGGAAAATGTGACAGCAACAGAGTTGCCCTTGTGTCTTTTTGCCATGGTTGGGCTGTTGGCCGTGATTTTATCTATAAAAAGAAAGAGGAATCAAAAACAATAAATCAAGAAGGAGGAACAAGTAATGGCTGATATGCTTTTAACCAACAGACATGAATCTTTGTTTTTATGGGATGTTCGCAAGAGTAATCCCAATGGTGATCCAAGCGGGAACGAACCGCGCATAGACAGGCATACCAAAAAGTGCGATGTAACAGATGTATGTATTAAAAGGACAGTTCGTGACTACATAGGGCAAACAAAAGGGAAAGATTCTTTGCTTATAACTCGTTTAGGTGAAGATATCCCACAGATTGTAACACTTACTGAACGTATATCAGCTTTTCTTTTTGGTTCTGACGAAAAGAAAGAAAAAACATTCAAAGTGGTTGAAGATTCTACAAAAAAAGCTTTAAAAGATATTACAGAAAAGCATCAAGGTATGGAACAAGAAAAATTAAAAGCTCAAAAGGATGAACAAAAAAAAGAAATAGAAAAAGAAGAAAAAATATTAAAGAAAAGGTTAGAAGTATTTGAAGAATTTAAAACTAATAAATCTGCTGAAAAGTTAAAAACCCTCATAGATGAAAAAGAAAGTTGGCCGAATATCATAAACGATTTACGTAAATATATGTGTCAATGTTTCTGCGACCTTAAAATGTTTGGCAGTGTATTAGCAATAAAGAGCAAAACACCATTAGCTGACCTTGGTGGGCCTTTGACAGGCCCTATACAAATTGAAGTAGGAACTTCTTTGCACAAGGTTGTACAGTCTAATAAACAAATAACCAGTATTATGGCACCGGACAAAAAACCAGCGGAAGAAGGCGAGGAAGCAGAGCATGGCGGTGGACTTTTTGGTGACACTCATTGTATTGAATACGGCCTTTTTGCTACAAGTGCCATAGCGAATGAAAATACAGCAAAGTTTACAGGATTGCATAATGATGACCATAACTTGTTTCTAAAAGCGTTATGGCGTGGCACTCGTGATAGGCATACTCGTAGCAAAAATCAAGTACCAAGGTTGTTGATAGATATCGAATATAATAAGCCCTTTCACTTTGGAGACCTTGTAAACAGCATTAAACTAATGCCTGTTAAAAGAGACGGAAAGAATATTGAAGAAGAAGCTTACAGAAGCATAGAAGATTTTACGTTAGATTTATCAAAGTTTTACGAAACAGTTAAGTCCAAAACGGATGCAATAAAATCGATTAAATTTGCATCCAATGGGCTTATTACACTTGAAGAGTTTAAGGAAGGACTCGATAACAGTTTAAAAAATAAAGTATGCGAACTTTCAAATATTGATTTTGACTGTTCAAAGGAAATCAAAGCAGAAGAATTCTCCGATACTGCAAAGAAGGCAATAGAAGGAATTAAAGGTATTAGTTATTGTGAACCAAACAAAACAATAACCATTACGACGGATTTAGCAGACGATATTTTTAAGAGAATTATTGATAATCCTGTGTTGAGAGATTACAAAGACGGCTTACAAAAGGCATATAACGAACTCAAAGGAACTTAATTATGAAAGTTTTATCTTTCATGATGCATGGTAGATTTTCCCATTTCTGCGCTCCTTATACAAATGTGTATCGCTTGACTCAACCGTGTCCAACAAAGACTGCAATAATGGGATTTGTAGGTTCGGTTTTGGGTATTGAAAAAGACGATTTTAGTCTTTATCAGAAAATTCAATGTGGCGTAGAAATATCTAGTGAATATCACACAACATCCATACCATATTTGACAAGGCAAGGATTTCCCGGAAGTGCTGCAAATAAAAAGTCTTCGAGAACGTCAGTGGAGGTTATTGTTAAACCTAGTTATCGGGTATATATTGCCGAAGAAAATATAAAAGAAGATTCTATTCTTTCAAATATTCAAAAACTTATAAAACAACAAGAGCCTGTATTTACACCATATCTCGGACTTGCACAATTTATAGCCAGTACAGATTTCCAGATTTCTGAAGTTGTCGAAGGGAAATTAGTTAAAAACATGGATACCGATGTGAATGGCGCTTTTATACGTGGATTTCATGGAGAGTTGGATTTCGACAAAATAAATACGTTATCCAAAGAAGAAAATAAACTGCGGATAACTGAATTTGAAGGTTTAAAAGGTATTAAATCACCGAGGGATTTTGAACATGCTGTCTTTACAGTAAATCTAGATGGCGGGGCTGTGCCTCTTAAAAATGTTAAGAATATTTTAAACATACCAGCTTGGAATAAATATGTGCCTATTTTCTGACATAAAGTCCCATCCCGATTTGCCTCTAGAAAAGCATTTGGCACAGGTTGCGGAGATTGCCATTGAACTCCTTGAAGGTAAGCATGTAGAGTTTCAATCTCTTGGTCTTACTAAAGAGCATCTAAAAGCACTTGTTAAGAGGGCGTCTCTATTTCATGATTTGGGCAAAGCAACAAGTTATTTTCAAATGCGGTTGACAACCGGTAAAAAAGGACCTAATGGAGAACATTGGCATACTGGTTTATCTGCCATCCTTGCCTATGAACCTCTTTTAACTTACTGTAAAGAAAATAACCTGAATGAAATCATAGCCTTGTCGCCTTTATTAGCTATTTTGTATCATCATTCTGAATTATCGAAGGGTTTACCAAATGACCCAGTAATAGAAGATCGCTTAAAAGCCTTCAAAAAAGAGATTCTTAATCTACCAATTTTGGGAAAAGCCGGAATGGATGTCGAAATAAATTCGATTAAACCAATTGAGGTTGACTGTGGCATTGAGAATCTTTTCTCTGACTTATCACTATTTTCGAATGATCAGAAAATTGAATTTCGTTTATTGACTCTATTTATCTATTCTTTACTATTGGAAGCAGACAAGGCATATCTTGCTGTTAAAGACAAAGAACTCTATCAAAGAAAAGTTATACCCATTGATACAGATATAATTGATGCATATAAGGCAAAGGAATTTAAAAATAAAAAGGCAAATATAAATGCAGATCGAGAAAAGGCGTATAATGAAGTAATGACAGAACTGGAAAGTCTTGATTTAATTAATCATCTATATTCTCTAACCTTACCAACCGGTATGGGAAAAACCTTATTGGCTGCCTCATGGGCGATAAAACTCAGGAATAAAATACAGAATAATTTAGGTTTTGTTCCTCAGATTATTATTGCCTTGCCATTTCTTTCAATTATTGACCAATCAGCAAAAGAATATGAAAAATTTCTTGGAAATCCTAACGAGGAAGTCTTTTTAAAGACCCATTCTCTCTCATCTTTTGAGTTCAATGGATACGAACCTAATACTGCTGAGTTTTTTGTGAATATTTGGAAATCACAAATAATAATGACAACTTTTGACCAGCTGTTGTACACCTTTCTAAGTTTTAAGCCAAAACACCTCATGCGCTTTCATAATCTTCTCAACAGCATTATTATTATGGATGAAATCCAAGCCCTGCCGCCTCATCTTTGGCATCCATTTTCCACTTTTATTAAATATATTACAAATGTAGGCAAAAGCTATCTTCTCGTCATGTCTGCAACTCAACCAAGATTTTTAGATAATGCAGAAGAACTCGTTCCGACTATCAGGAAAGTTACTAAAGAAAAGGGACCGGAAAGATATTTTGAAAAACTGTCACGCTATAAGCTTCTGTTGAATCATAAAGATACGCTTGCTTTAGATGATTTTATATTGAAGATGCGGGATAAACTTTCCAAAATAGAAGAAGAAAAAATTATGATAGTTCTTAATACAAGAGATTCTGCAAAAAAAGTATATGAAAAACTTAAAAGTATTGCTAAGAATAGAGAAACCTATTTTCTTTCCTCGTATATAATTCCAGCAGAAAGATTAAACAGGATTGAAAAAATTAAAAATTCAAAAGGGGCGTTAGTTATATCTACCCAATGTATTGAAGCTGGTATAGATATTGATATGGATTATGTTATCAGAGATTTTGGGCCATTGGATTCAATTATTCAGGTAGCTGGACGATGTAATAGAGAAGGAGAAAAGGAAACGAAGACTGTAAAGGTAATACGGCTATATGATCCAGATATAGCTAATAACTTTTGTCCAACTGGCGAATTCAATGCAATAGTTTATGATAGGCTTTCTCTTGACGCAACAATGGGCATTTTAAATAAATTTGGAAGTACAGAGGTTATGGAAAATGAGGTTTTTGATTTAGCATCTCAATATTTCATTGAGCTTAAGCGGAAGGATTTAGGCAAAAACAAAACAGAATGTTTGATAGATTTCTCTCATAATTATCTTAGAAACGGGAAGCAGCGTAGTTTTGATATTAGGACAGAATTGAGGGGGAAGCTAAAGCAATATAACATAATAGTAGAAAAACATGCCCCAGGATTAAGAAACGAAATAGAGCAAATATTCAAAGAAGATATGGATAGATGGGAACGCAGAAGAAAACTAAAAGGACTTTCCAATAAGATTGCAATGAATTCCATATCTGTAAATGCTTATAATTTTAATCCGGACGATATCGCAGAAAAAGGAAAAGGTAATTTCTATTTTTTAAAGTCGGCGTATTATGATGATGAAATTGGTTTTAACTATCAACCACCTTCGGGTACTGTCATCGTATGATTCATAATATCATAACAAACAATTTACTTAAGGAAGTATTAAGTTGTACTGCTTCTTTATACTTTGATAAACCTGAAGCCACATCAGACTTCCAATCTAAAGACTTACGTGGAGCTATTGCAGGATTATATCCAAATGAAATACTGCTTCATCAACACAGTGAAGATGGTACAGTTAAATACAGTTATCCCTTCGTCCAATATAAAAATGTTCATAGAACTTGTATGTTAGTAGGAATAGAAAACGGTGCAAAACTTATCTCGAATCTTAATTTGGTGGGTGAAACAATCGAACTATCTTGTGAAAAATACAGGGTTCTTAAAAAAGATATATCGCTTCAAGAATCACTTTATGGAATAATAAAAACAACTTGTTCTTATTCCTTCCTCACCCCCTGGCTTGCCCTGAACGAAAAAAATTACGAACAATACCAGAAACTTGAAGGCTGGACAAAGAAAAAGGAATTTTTGGAGAAGATATTAATTGGCAATATCATCTCCATGTCAAAAGGGCTTGGCTATACCGTACCAGAACCCATTAAAGTAAGTATCATCAAACTCAGAGAAGTTCAAACATCCCTCAAAGGCACTCCCATGCTCGGCTTTCTCGGTACATTCTCCGTCAATTTCGAAATCCCTGATTACTGGGGCATCGGGAAGTCAGTATCGAGGGGATTTGGGACGGTGGTAAGCACAGTGTCGGTGAGAAGCATTAAAAAGAGTTGAGGAGTTAGCCAGTAAGAGCGAGATATTGCTAAAATGAAAATTTTGAGGTTCCATTTTGACACCTTAAATAGAATCGTTTTATTTATTTCTTGTTAAAAGGAAAATAAACATGATAAAAATTGAAAATATCCCAAAACAATTCAATAAAAAAACATTACAAGAAAAACTTAAGAACATTTGTGAAAAAAATGACGTAATTCTGCTGGCTTTGTTTGGTTCATTTGTAAGAGGGGAACAAAAAAAGAAAAGTGATATCGATATACTCATAAAATTTGATGAATCAAAGGAAAAGAGCTTGCTTGATTTGATACATATTGAAAACGAACTCAAAAAAATATTTAGAAGAAAGGTCGATCTGTTAACACAAGAAAGTATTAGCCCTTATTTAAGGAATGAGATTACAAGCTCAATGAAAGTAATCTATGAAAAGAGATGAAATTTACTTAAAGCACATAATTGATGCCATTAATAATATAGAAGTTTTTATTGACAAAATGGGAAAAGATGAGTTTATGAAGAATAAGCTCGTACAAAGTGCAACTATCAGACAACTTGAGATAATTGGCGAAGCAGTTAAGAATGTATCTTCTCACTTGAGAAAATCATATAGTGATATATCCTGGAAAGATATCGCAGATCTAAGAGACAAATTGATCCATGAATATTTTGGGGTGGATATTCAGCTAGTCTGGATAATATGTGTGAGGGATATTCCGACACTCAAAAAAGATGTTGTAAAAATTATTCATGATCTAGAAAAAAATGAATGACGGGGTTTCTAACTATAGAATCGCTTTTTCCGCGAAACGGTGTTAGTGAACAGTATCGGTGTCAGTGGAAAGTGTCAGAAAGGGTTAAGGAGTTTGAGAGTTTAAAGAGCTGTGGAGTGAAAAAAGAGGAAATATTTATATATGATACAAAGAGACTATGAGATAGCGAAAGAATTAAAAGAGAGACTGTCTAAAGTTATCCAATTAATTGATTTCAGAGTCTTTGGTTCTCGGGCAAGAGGAAATGCCGACGAATATTCTGACATGGATGATCAATTAAAAAAAATAATCCGTAACATTGTATGGGAAGTTGGATTTGAAAATTCAATATATATTTCTCCGCTTATTTTTACACGCTATGAGATAGAAGATTCCCCGCTAAGGGCATCCCCCATAGTGAGAGGCATTAACGAAGAAGGAATTAGAATATGACAGATAAAGAGGCTCTCTCTGTGTATCGGTTTAAGCAGGCTGAAGAGACACTCTCTGAAGCGGAAAGGATGGTACGCGAGAATTTTAGTCCCGGATCTATTATAAACAGAGCTTACTACTCCCTATTTTATTCGGTTTTGGCACTCTTTCTGAAAGCCGATATCAATGTCAAAACCTCTAAGCATAGTGGAATTATTTCTGTATTTGATAAGGAATTTGTTAAAACAGGAAAGATTGATAAGCGTTACTCAAAAATCTTTCATGATGCTTTTGACGATGACAAGAGGGAGATTATAAAGAACTGATTGAAATTCCATTTGAAAAAACGACAGAACATGTTAGGCTGGCAAGAGAATTTTTAACCGCTATCAAGGATTCTATCAAATAATATATCAGATCATACCATGCAGCTTGTAATTAACTCATATGGTTCATACCTACAGAAAAACGGAGATTGCTTCAAGGTCAAGAAGGATGAACAGGTCTTTGAGGTCTCCGTAAAAAAAGTAGACAGCATTATGATCACAACGGCTGCCTATATTACCACCGATGCCATCAAGCTTGCTATGGATAACAATATTGATATTATCTTTCTGGATGAATTCGGAGATCCCTTTGGCAGGGTATGGCACAGCAAGCTGGGCAGTACAACCCTTATCCGCCGCAGACAATTAGAGATTGCCAGTACCAGAGAAGGGGTAAATCTGGCATTGGAATGGATTAAGAAGAAGTTCGATAACCAGATCGACCTTTTAACGAGGCTTCGCGAGAGCCGCTCTACCAAATCGGCAGAAATAACCTCATATATTGAGAAATTACGTACGAGCAGAAATAGCCTGGACTCAGTTGTTTCACAGGACAACAATACTATCGGGATGGAAGAGATACGAAGCTCCGTTATGGGGATAGAGGGCAGTGGAGGACGTGCCTACTTCGAGGCGATTAGTTTTATCATGCCAGACCGGTATAAATTTGAAGGACGAAGCCGCAACCCTGCAAAGGATGAGTTTAATACCTTGCTGAACTATACCTATGGTATCCTGTATTCTAAAGTAGAAAAAGCTTGCATTATTGCAGGCCTGGATCCCTACGTGGGGGTTATCCATACTGATCACTATAATAAGAAATCCCTTGTCTTTGATTTAATTGAAAATTTCCGTATCTGGGCAGATGAAACAATAATAAAACTTTTTGCGGGGAGAGACGTTAAACAGGAACACTTTGACAAACTCCAAAATGGGTTTACTCTCAATAAAGAAGGCAAGGCACTCCTTATCAGTGCATTCAATACATTCCTCGACGAGTCCATTCGCTACAGCGGCAGGAATATCAGACGAGGGGATATTATACAGTTTGAATGTCATAGGATAGCGAATGGGTTGATAAAGTAACACGGATGATCCCGTTATCCGTGGACCGTAGTCCGTGGATTATTGCAAAAATATTTAATGCAAAGGAGGGCATCGTGAGGATTGAAGAAATGGATGTTTTTAGATTATCGCATAATTTAACCCTGAAGATATATAATCAAACAAAAGGGTATCCTCCAGATGAGAGATTTGGCCTGGTGTCACAGATGAGAAGAGCGGCTTCATCAGTACCAATGAACCTTATGGAGGGTAGCCATCGGAACAATAGAAAAGAATACAGGCAGTTTGTAGGTATTGCCAAAGGTTCAGCAGCGGAGTTAAAATACCAATTATTATTATCAAACGACCTTGGTTATCTTAACAAAGACATTTTCCAAGAACTTTTTCAGATTACACAGCGGGTTTTGCAAATGCTTGAGAAGTTAAATAGTTCACTAAGATCAGAAAAACGGACATCGGACAACGGTAACCGGACTACGAAAGTATAATATAATATGGAAAACCTTGTCTGGGTCATATACGATATAGTAAACGATAAGCCGAGAAATAAAATTGCCAAGGCATGTAAAGATAAAGGACTTTACAGGGTGCAGAAATCAGCATTCTTAGGAACACTCAATAAAAATCAGATTGATGAATTAAAAATCATGTGTGATGACATCATCGATCCTGAAGTAGATTCTGTCTATATCTTTCCCATGTGTGAGGATGATTTTAAAAAAGTCAAACTTCTTGGACAGGCATTTGATAAGAAATTAGTATCATCGGAATTGCTGGAGAAATTCTTTTAAAAGACGTGCACCGTAGTCCGTAATCCGTTGGCCGTAACGATTATGGTTCACGGGTCACGGCTATCGGAACACGGACTACATTACCTATGGACACCGAATCGACCTTAATGATAACGCCCTCGGAGGTAATTGAACATCTCTACTGCCCAAGGTTTACCTATTTTATGAACTGCTTGAATATTCCACAGCATGAAGAGTTGCGGTATAAGGTTCTTAAGGGTAGGAAAATACATGAACGGAAGGAGCGGGAAAACCAGGATTATTTGAGAAAGAAGATTGGTTGTACCTCAAAGGCAGTTTCAGTATATCTTGCTTCTCCCAGGATAAGGGTGCGAGGAATAGTAGACGAGGTACTGGAATTATCTGATGGAACGATGGCACCTTTGGACTATAAATATACTGAGTTTTCAGAATACACGTATAAGACACACAAATTCCAATCGGTCATGTATGCCATGCTCATTGAAGAGATTTATAAAAAGCCTGTAAAAAAGGGGTTTATCTGTTATGTGAAGGATGGTGCAAGTTTAAAAGAGATAAGTTATGAACCATCCGATTTTGAAGATGCAAAAGCTTTACTTTCTGAAATATTTGATGTAATATCAAAAGGATATTATCCCAAAAAAACTAAGTTCTCAAATCGATGTATAGACTGTTGTTACAGAAATATTTGTGTTTAAGGTGCTGTTTGACATAAAGCTTTAGAGAAGAATATGTTATTTCAGTAAATAGGATGTAAAACATGAAATTTTTTAACGAAAACAGGTTTAATTTTAAGGTAAAAAATTACATTTTGACAAGGAGTAATTTTTATGTAAGTGTCGTAATAAATAAAGATAGCATAGAAATGCGCTTGAGAGGTAATTCCATTAAAACAAGGATTGAAACGTCTCCACTTGCTAGTTTCTCCGCCATCGTGGACAAACTTGAGAGGTAATTCCATTAAAACAAGGATTGAAACTCTGTGAATATCTGCTTAGCTTGATTGAGTGTCTGCTTGAGAGGTAATTCCATTAAAACAAGGATTGAAACATTTCAAGTAACTTGTCAGCCTCTTCTTGGGTGGCCTTGAGAGGTAATTCCATTAAAACAAGGATTGAAACCTAAGAGAAACACACCCTCCCTACTTAAACGAGGGTCTTGAGAGGTAATTCCATTAAAACAAGGATTGAAACCAAGTGAGCCACATTGTTGAAACCGGGATACAGGTCTTGAGAGGTAATTCCATTAAAACAAGGATTGAAACAGAATATACGAGAAGTAATTCCTGCAGCTACAATCCTTGAGAGGTAATTCCATTAAAACAAGGATTGAAACCCTTTATAATTTTTACCTTACCAGGGGAAATCGAGGCTTGAGAGGTAATTCCATTAAAACAAGGATTGAAACACTAGCCATTCTGGCACTTGTACTCCATTTAAGGACTTGAGAGGTAATTCCATTAAAACAAGGATTGAAACTTGTCTTAAAAAATTTGAATAGTCAGCTTTGGAATCCTTGAGAGGTAATTCCATTAAAACAAGGATTGAAACCTTTTTTGTATTCAATCACCCCTAAAACATTTACCGCTTGAGAGGTAATTCCATTAAAACAAGGATTGAAACATCATCTGTTATGTATTCGACTTGTTCAACCTCGCGGCTTGAGAGGTAATTCCATTAAAACAAGGATTGAAACATTACCGATACAGTTCCATCGCCATTATTCGCCGTCTTGAGAGGTAATTCCATTAAAACAAGGATTGAAACATACCTGAGATCCAGAACGGATCCGTCAGCCCCGTCTTGAGAGGTAATTCCATTAAAACAAGGATTGAAACACAAACACAGGGACAAACACCCATGCGCAAATCGACCTTGAGAGGTAATTCCATTAAAACAAGGATTGAAACAAACTCTAAACTCGAAAATAACTGCTTGATAAGAATTTTCCAGATAAAAAATTTCGGAAAGGGAAAGATATGCCTGGTAATAATTCTTCTGAAGTTTTTGCTACCAGAAGACTGGACCGTCTTGTATAGGAGATTTTTGAGGTGACAGAGCTACATCCTATCTCAGTTATGCCTTGATGTCTTGAACAGGGACTATTTGCTATACATGGTATCATCCTCACGTGTTTTCTGCCATTCCACTGTTTCACATTTGTTATTCCCGAATGCTTCCCCGTCCCCCATTTCCCTTTCTACCTATAGCACCCAAGAGATGAACCTGAACAGATGTGGCGAAAGTTGATCTTTGGTTGTATGCAAATGTATGAAATATACAGAATCCTTAGATTATACAAATCCAAAACCGGTTTCCCGGCCAGCGCACACTTATCGCACTTGCATGGGTATTACTATTTAACCATTATGTGTGTAGGAAGAGCAAATCTATACCCATGCAACAATGGTAAATTACCCTGTAAATTTTAAGAATTGTGTGTATAATATTGAGTCTATAGTATTTCTTTTTACATTAACTTTTTATTGTGAAACCCTATGCTATTACAAATCATATTGTTTTTTATAGGTCTTGCCGGGCTCTATTTTGGAGCTGAATGGCTCGTGAAAGGGGCGTCCAGATTTGCCCGTTCTTTCAATATCCGACCAATAGTTATAGGACTTACCATAGTGGCCTTCGGTACTTCAACCCCGGAACTTGTTACCAGTATAATGGCTGGTATTAACCATCTAAACGATATTGCTATAGGGAATATCGTCGGAAGTAATATTGCAAATATTGGCTTAATATTAGGATTGACAGCCATCGTTCAGCCTCTTAAAGTTGATATGAAACTCATCAGCCGGGAAATGCCAATTGTCATCGGCATTTCTTTACTCTTATATTTTATGGGATGGGATAGTGTCCTGAGCCGTCGGGAAGGGATCATACTTATGGCAGGTATTCTTGCATATACCGTTTATGTCTATCGTGCCGCCCTGAGAGAATCAAAATCCGTAGAAAAGGAATTTCTGGAATATGAAGAATCTATCGGAGCAACAAGCGATAATTTAAAAAAAGATATCGTATGGATTATAGTTGGTCTTGGGGCGCTTATTGGGGGTGCATACCTGCTGGTTCATTCAGCAGTATACATCGCCAGGGTTGTAGGAATTAGTGAGCTGGTTATAGGACTCACCATCATTGCTGTAGGCACCTCCCTGCCAGAGCTGGCTACGTCGATGGTCGCTACAATCCGTAAGGAATCCGATATCAGTGTAGGTAATGTATTGGGCAGCAATATCTTTAATATCCTTGCAATCCTTGGTATTGCTTCAATAATTCAACCATTACAAATCAATACTGCTTCTCTCCGCATCGA
Organism: Candidatus Jettenia sp. AMX1; assembly: GCF_030263775.1. NCBI lineage: Bacteria > Pseudomonadati > Planctomycetota > Candidatus Brocadiia > Candidatus Brocadiales > Candidatus Brocadiaceae > Candidatus Jettenia > Candidatus Jettenia sp. AMX1. Next base: position 65,192 of record NZ_SZPP01000003.1, on the reverse strand, counting down.
TATGCCGGTCATGCTACTGTTTGGTATAGTCCTTGTGCCTATAATTACCTGGAAATTCATGATCACCCGGATACAGGGATTTCTCTTATTGACTGGGTATAGTATTTACATACTATGGTTGTTCAAATAATCTTGTAAAGGCGGAAGTGAAGCGTGTCAGGAAAAGAATCACAACTACAGACACAAACACTTCTCACTGGCATTTTTATTATGTATACTTATTTATGAAATCCAATCCCACCTTTGCGACCCTTTCTGGCTTTATTGCTGTCATGCATCGATGATCTTTCGGACATACCTTGCGATGGCAGGCAAGGCAATCCACATCGGCTCTGATAACTTGTCCTATCTCTGCCGGAGAATCTGTATACCGTGGATCGTTTGGCCCCATCAGGGTTACCACAGGCCTTTTGAAGGCAACAGCGATATGGCGAGGGCCGGAATCAACGGTTATCAACAAGGCACATCTTTTTATGATCGCTTTAAGGACATCCAGAGACTTAATCTCGTTTCCCAGATTTATCAATTTTGATTTTGCTGCATGCTCAATATCCCTGGCTAATTTTATTTCTTGCGGTGCACAGACAATGGCTATATTGCAGTCCGATTGTTTCTTTATGAGATCTGCCGTTTCGGCAAATCCCTCCGGTGTCCAGCATTTTGAAGAACCATATGCCGCACCCGGATTTAACAAGATAAGGGGAAGATCATTCTTAAGTTTGAACTTCTCACATATTTCATCCACACGATGCTGGCATTCCTGGCTCAGAAACAATTCCAATTCTTTTGAGCGTACCTTACAACCAATCTCTGTACACAGATGCAGGTAATAGTCCGCCATATAGGTTGGACAAAAATGCCCATTCTCATAAAGCCTGCCTAACGTGTCGGTTAATAGCCATGAGCGCGCATCTCGTTTATAACCGATACGCCGTTTCACACCAGCAAGCCAAAACATGAGTGCGGAGCTGAAAGAATTCGGAAACAAAAAGCCAAGGTCGTACTTTTTGGCTCTTAGTTCTTTTATAAAAGAAATATACTGCATACCCTTAAGGTGTTGTTCTTTTGAGTCTAAAGGAATTACGGCATCAAACCAGGGAGCGCCTTCAATAAGCCTTTGTACATAAGATTTCAGAATAATCGTTATTTTTGCCTGAGGAAAATTTTCCCGAATACACCGGAAGGCAGGGGTTGCCATAACAACATCACCTACCCAGTTGGGAGAACGGATAATAATATTATTTACTTTGGTAGGTTTTATCAACAGAACTCGTAGTAATAATTCAATTCCTGGATATTTTATATTGGTTTTGTAACGCTCAGATTTTACAATAATACCCTATCCATTGTCAAGGTAAGCGATTGATAATTATACATTCTTATGCTTTTTCTATTGACAGGGATTTCTTTTACTCCTCATAATAATATAAGATATTTGTTCTTCGTGAGCAATTCTGCAATGAAAGACGATGAACCAATATGGAACAGAAAAGAATCTATCAGAAAACCACACACATATATGCCACTTTACGAAATTATATCACTCATAGGTTTTATCCTTGGAACCATCCTGCACATAGTGCTCTCCATCCTCATTGTACAACGAAAGCAGAAGACGAGAAGCGAGCTTATATTTCTCTTCCTGGTTATCAGTGTAGCTATGTGGCACTTTGGAAATACCGTCTATCTTTTTAGCTTTCTCTTATTTGGCAAGGACCTTGCTTCTGTTAATCTTGTCTCTGATGCAATTTCTTATATAGGGATTGGTTTTATGCCCAGCCTTCTCTTGCATACGGCAGTCTTGTTTCTTTTCGAGAGCAAGCCTCACATCAGGAAATCTTTGCAGTGGATTATTTTTTTTGGTATTTACCTTCCCGTCATTCCCTTTTCGGTAGTAATAAAAAATTTTATCCTATCAGGAGATATGCATTTAATGACAACTGCAACTCCTTATATAAAGCCCTTCGTTGTATGGCTGATTATCTCGTTGTTTATTGCAGCAAATATCTCAAAATGGCTGGCAAAAGCGGTAGATGAAAAGGAAGAGCAGAAGTTCTACATGGCTATCTTTTGGGTGATAATCGCTATTGCAATATTTATTGGATTTACGGTACTCTTTGAAGGGAATAAAATCCGCTACGCCGGTGATTACCTGGTACTCGTTTCCATGTTGTCCTCAATATTCCCCAGTATTATTTTCTCTTATTATGTGTATCGATACAATTATATGGAATTTGTACTCCGCCGGAGTGTTTTTTATTCATTCCTTACTCTTATCCTGATTTGTCTCTATTATTTTGGGATAAAAAAATTGAGTAAATCGTTGGAGCAATATTATTCGGTAAATGCAAAGATCCTGGAGCCTGTCTTTGTTATCAGTCTTGTATTCTGGTTTCCAACCCTGAAGGAAAGCGTACAAAAATTGTTTAGAAAACTGATATTCCACCGTATTGCAGATAGTGAGTATTTGCTGAATGAATTAAGTCATGTCATTAGTACCGATCCTCTCGTTAATCTCGTAAAACTCCTTGAACATGTAGTTGAATCTATCAAAAAGGCAACAGCTATTAAATCTACAAATCTCCTTCTTTTTAAGAGTGAGCGGATCCAGGTTATTGGCGATAAAAGATACGAACACATTAACCAATCGGATATACAGCATATTGTACAGTTCTTTGCTAATGGTGAATTTGTTGTGCTCAATCGCTATGAGATAAAAGACGCCCTGATTATTAATGAAATGCGGCCAATAGATGCAATTTTCATTTTCCCCATATTTGTAAACCGGAAACTTACGGGTCTTTTAAGTTTAGGACGCGCCAGACGTGGTTTACCCGTTGCATCTGATCATCTGGATCAATTAATGATTATTGCCAATGAAATCGGTTCTGCAGTGGAAAAATCGAAAATCATCGAAGAGAAACTTCATCTGGAAAGGAAGATATATGAGAATGAAAAACTATCCAGCCTTGGACGCCTTTCTACAAGCGTAGCGCATGAAGTCAAAAATCCCCTCAGCTCTATAAAGGCTATTGTTCAGGTCATGCAGGAAGATTTAAAGAAAAACGATCCGTTACAGGAAGACCTAGCGATTATTGTCGATGAAATAGACCGGTTAACTAAGGTCGTCAATCAATTGCTGCAATTTGCAAAACCGGGCAGTGTGATAAAAACCCATGTCAGGATTGGAGAAGTAATAAACTCGACACTGGTTGTACTCAGTAACGAAGCAAAACAAAATAAGATTGTAACACAATGCCAAATCCCCGGCGACCTCCCATCAATCCTTACTGATAGAGGGGCATTGAAGGAGATATTTTTTAACCTCCTTCTTAATGCCATCCAGGCTATGCCTTCCGGAGGGAAGATACAGATACGCGCTGATTATATACCTTACAACCAAATGATCAAGGTAACGATCTCCGACACAGGCCCTGGCATACTGCAAGAGTGCATGCCAAAGATATTTGAACCTTTCTACACGACAAAGCAAACGGGGACGGGACTTGGTCTTTCTATCGTAAAAAAGAAGCTAGAGGATATGGAGGCTACTATTCATGTTGAAAGTAATGAGAATGGAGCATCATTTATTGTAAGTTTTCCCTTAGAAAAATCTATGCAAACACAATCTGCCACAAACGATGCAAATGAATCGCCCTTTTAAAAAAATGATAAAAAGTATTCAATAGGAAACCTATGGTTACGCCGTCAATATTAATTGTAGATGATGAAAAAGCTGCCCGTTACGGAATGAGAAAGATTCTTCAAAAGGATAGTTACACAATATACGAGGCAAAGGATGGCGCCAATGCACTCCACATGATAAAGACATTACAGCCCGCATTGGTGTTTCTGGATATCAATATGCCGCAGGTCGATGGCATGAAGACTTTGGAAATGATCAATGCCATGAGGAATCCTCCCCTTGTAGTTATCGTTACTGCTTATGGTTCTGAAAAACTTGCCGTTGAGGCTATGAAAAATGGCGCATACGATTACATTGCAAAGCCTTATGAGATCGATGAACTCCGGATTATCGTCAAAAATGTTTTCGAGAGACTTGCCTTACAGGAAGAAAATGCCCGGCTCAGATCCGAAATAGATCGATTGGAGGGGATGGGAGAGCTTATCGGTCAAAGCAAACCTATGAAAGATGTCTTTGATAAGATTGAAAAAGTCGGCACAACAGACGTTACCGTACTCATTCAGGGTGAGAGTGGCAGCGGAAAGGAGATTGTTGCCAGAGAAATTTATAAACGCAGTAAGCGCCGGAATGAACCTTTCATTATCATGAATTGCGCTGCAGTGCCAGAAACACTGATCGAAAGCGAACTCTTCGGACATGAAAAGGGCGCATTCACCGGCGCAACAGAAAGGCGCCTGGGGAAGTTTGAATTAGCCAATAAAGGAACGATATTCCTTGATGAGATCGGAGATATGAGTCTTAGTACACAATCAAAACTCTTGCGGGTATTACAGGAACAGAAATTTGAGCGACTCGGTGGTATAGAAACACTCGCTGTTGATGTACGAGTCGTGAGCGCTACTCACCGCGATCTTGAGGAAGAAATTGAGGAAGGCAGGTTTCGGGAAGATCTTTATTATAGAATTAAGGTAGTAAACATAAAACTGCCTCCTTTGAGACACAGAAAAGAAGATATCCCTCTTTTAGTAAACCGATTTATACAATACTTTTCTGAAAAGCACCAAAAGCATATCCTGTCAATTTCTCATGAATCGATGAAATCTTTAGTGTCTTACAATTGGCCTGGAAATGTCCGGCAACTTAAAAATGTGATTGAAAGTTCTGTCGTTCTTTCCGATAGTGAAGTTCTTAACAACGTAGATCTTCCGGAAGAGATACATCATCAGGATACCGCATTAGTATTGAAGAATATTGATTACAGCCTCTCATTCCGTGATGCGAAGAAGATACTTATAGAAAATTTTGAACGCGATTTTATAAAAAAGAAATTAGAAGAATGTAATGGGAATATTAGCCGTGCCGCTGAAGCGCTGGATATGCACCGTCAAAACCTTCAGCAAAAAATACGAGAACTCCAGATAAACAAATAAAAAAGGGGAAAGATGAAATCTTTCCCCTTTTCAATTCACAAAAATACAAAATATCCTTAATTTCCGGGATATTTTTATTTTAAATTTTTTAATGCATTCTCCATTCTGGAAAGTAATATGCTTACTTCGGAAAGAGACATGGTAGGCGAAGTAACTCTCTCACGCAGTAAGGCAAATGCCTTATCCAAATCTTCAGCCGCAGATGAGTCCATAAGCGGAAAATGTGGCTGTTCTGATGTGGATGGAGTTTGTGAAGGCGAAGTTTGTGGGGTAGTGGAAGGTCCTTGCTCTTTAATCTTCGCTAATTCCTGCTCCAAAGCCTCTTTTGCCTTTTGAAGCTCTTCAACATTCTTTTTCTTTTCTGCAAGCTCCTGCTCAGCAAGCTTCTTTGCTTCGTTGCTATAAATGAGCTGATTTTTTAAATCTTCCTGACTCCTCTTCATATCAGCAACCTGCAATTCAGATTTTTCAGCACCCTTTTTACTTTCTTCTTCCAGAGAAGCAATCTGTTGTGTTAACCTGGCTCTCTCTTCCTCTATTGTATTCAGCTTGTTTTGTTGTTCCTGGATCGTATTCTGTAATCCGCTCAACTGCACTCCAACAGCGGCTTTAATGGCGCCAAAAGTGTCCACTTCCTTCTGCAGTTCGGCTACTTTTGTTGTCAGACCTTCTTTTTCTGAGGCACAGGTAACAAATTTCTCCTCAGTTTCTTTCTTTGCAAGTTCAACCTTATCTAAATTTTCCATCAATTCCGGAACTTTTAATACCTCTTTACGCCCGGCGCCAAGCTGCCTTTCAAGGGCATGTACCCGCTCTTTTTGTACTCTGTATTTTTCCGTAACTGATACTGCAAAACCAACACACAGCAATCCGAAAAGACCTACCAATACAACCATAATAGCCTTTGCTTTTGTGCCACAACTAGACATTGGATACCCCCTTTTGGTGTATTTTAATAATGTTCTTTTACCTTGAATCTATGAATATTCAAAAATAATTTTAGCTAAAAATTAGGTAGGCACCATAATAGCAAAAGGTTAATGAAGTTTCAAGTAAAATTGTTGTCCAAATAGAGCTTGATTTTCCGAACGATATCGTAGCATAATACCGGACAGAAAATATCAATGAGTGCTTTTGTTACCGCAGTATAATTTCTTTTCCTTAACAACATTATTTATCGGATATATACTTGAGTAAAGATACTTTTATACACCTTCATGTCCATAGTGAATACAGCCTCCTTGACGGCGCCTGCAAGATAAGTGATCTTGTAGATAAAGCCGCACAGCTTAAAATGCCTGCCCTCGCCCTTACAGACCACGGAAATATGTTTGGCGCCATAGAATTTTATGAAATAGCCAAGTCGCGGGGAATAAAACCTATCCTGGGTTATGAAGCATACGTAGCAAAAGGAAGTCGTCTGGATAAGGAGTCGAGAAATGGGAAAGAATCTCTTAGCCATATCACTCTCCTTGCTGAGAATTACGAGGGTTACCGCAATCTTTTAAAACTCACAACCTCGGCATACCTGGAGGGTTTTTACTATAAACCACGGATTGATAAGGCACTCCTGAGAACCCTTTCCAAAGGGATTGTTTGTCTGAGTGGATGTATGACTTCAGAAATTAATCATTGCTTATTAAATAACCGTTATGAAGAAGCAATAATGGTAGCAAGAGAATATCAGGACATCTTTGGTCCCGATCATTTTTATCTGGAGGTTCAAAACAATAAGATTGAGCAACAAGCGGGATTGGTGTCACAAGCGATCGAAATAGGGAAGGAATTGGGTATATCCCTGGTGGCAACGAATGATATTCATTACATGAACGCAGATGATGCGATGGCCCATGATGTTCTCTTATGCATTAATACCGGAAAACATCTGTCAGATGTACAAAGGCTGCGCTTTGGAACAAGTGAATTTTATTTTAAAAATCCCGGTGAAATGTACGACATCTTTCAGCATCTGCCGGAAGCCGCTGAAAACACTCTAAAAATTGCCGACCGGTGCAATGTGGAAATGCCCTTTGGAAAGATGCATCTGCCAAAGTTCATTGCACCACAGGGTATGGCCAACAATGCCTATCTCAGGAAGCTTTGTGAGGAGGGCGCAATCCGGAAATACGGTTCTCTTACGCAACAGGTTCGTGAACGGCTGGATTACGAGCTGCAGGTTATCGAAACTACCGGTTTTGTGGATTATTTTTTAATCGTTTGGGACTTTATTTATTTTGCCGTACAACATCGCATACCTGCTACGGGAAGAGGTTCCGGTGCAGGCAGTCTGGTCGCTTATTTATTAAATATTACCAACATCGATCCTCTCGAAAACGACTTGCTCTTTGAGCGATTTCTTAATGCAGAAAGAATTTCCATGCCTGATCTCGATATTGATTTCTGTGCGGAAGGTCGCGAAAAGGTTATCCAGTATGTAAGAAAAAAATACGGCGGGGATAGCAATGTAGCTCAAATCATTACCTTTGGAACAATGAAGGCAAAGGCCGTTATTCGCGATGTAGGCCGGGTAATGAATATCCCTTTGTCGGAAGTAGATAAAGTGGCTAAACTTATTCCCAATACAATCAATATAACTTTAAAACAAGCCCTGGAGCAGGAACCTGCATTAAAGACACTCTATGAAGGCGAAAAACATATCCGTGAACTGTTCGATATTTCTAAAAAGCTGGAAGGATTATGCCGCCATGCATCAGTGCATGCAGCAGGTATTGTAATCTCAGATGAACCACTCACCGAGTATGTACCTCTGGCAAAAAGCGGAGACGTTGTTACAACGCAATTCTATGATGAAATATTGGTAGATAAAATTGGTTTGTTAAAGGCCGATTTTCTTGGCGTCCGGAAATTAACCGTCATCGATAAGGCCATAAAATTAATTCATGAGACTACCGGGAAAGATATCGATCTTATGAAAATTCCTATGGACGATAAGCGGACGTATGAATTATTAGCCCGTGGGGATGTAAAAGGGATTTTCCAGGTAGAAACCAGCCGCGGATTCAGGGAATTGTTAAAAAAGCTAAAACCTGATAAATTTGCTGATATTTTACCTCTCGTGGCCTTGTACAGACCAGGTCCACTGCAGAGCGGGATGGTAGAATCTTTTATTAACCGGAAACACGGAAGAGAAGAGGTAACGTATCTTCATCCTTCGCTGGAACCTCTCCTGAAGGAAACCCACGGAGTAATTTTATACCAGGAGCAGGTTATGCGTATTGCCAACCGCCTGGCCGGTTTTTCTCTCAACCAGGCTGACAATCTCCGTAAAGCAATGGGAAAAAAGAAACCTGAGATTATGGCAAAATTTAAAGACCAGTTCGTAAATGGGGCTATCGCATATGGGATTCCTGAAAAAACTGCAAGAAGTATCTTTGAACTGATGGAATATTTTGCAGGATATGGTTTCAATAAATCCCACTCCGCAGCGTATGCGGTAATCACTTATCAGACTGCCTATTTAAAGACAAATTACCCTGTTCAGTATATGATTGCACAGTTGAGTTGTGAAAAAGAAAATACGGATAAGATTGTAGAGTATATTGAGGATTGCCGCCGGATGGGTATCGAGGTGATGCCTCCGGATGTCAACGAAAGTCAAAATGATTTTACTATCTCAGATGGAAATAAGATACGGTTTGGACTGGGAGCTATCAAAAATGTAGGGGACAAAGCTATCGAATCAATCGTCCTGTCCAGAAATAAGGGAGGACGATTTACCTCAATCCTGGATGTATGCAAACGGGTTGATATGCGGGTCGTTAATAAGCAGGTAATCGAATCGATGATCAAATCAGGATGTTTCGACTCGTTGCATGATAATCGCGCGCGGCTGCTTGCAGGGCTTGATACAACTATGCAGATGGGAAGCGTAGCAAACAAAGATAGGCGTACCGGTCAAAAATCCTTGTTTGCTATCGACACCGATATGGATATGTTTGGGAAAGGCAACCCGGGAAAAGACAGCGATACGAACCAATGGTCAGAAAAGGAACTGCGGCAAGCAGAAAAGGAGAGTCTTGGCTTCTACCTGAGCTCTCATCCCTTGCATGCCTATCATGAGAAAATCAAGCAATTATCCACCACGTCATCTGCAGAGGTATCGGAACTTTCTGAAGGAGATGAAGTAGTTATAGGGGGAATTATTACAAATCTTCGGCAAAGTACTACAAAACGAGGCGACCCCATGCTCTATATTACTCTCGAAGATACGAAAGGCATAGTTGAGTGTATTGCTTTTCACAAAGAAACAAAGACGTATAAGCCACTATTCAACATAGATGAGGTTGTTTTTGTGAAAGGCCAGGTCGGCTTCCAAAGCACTGTCCCCACCGTACGGATAAAGGAAGTTATTGCCGAAAAAGATGCATTCACACGTCTTGTTACATGCGTAGCCATTCGCTTTGATGCCTCTCATTTTGAAGAGACAAAATTCCTGCAATTAAAAGAGATTATTAAGCTCCACAGCGGCACATGTCCCCTGTTTTTTACTATCATCACTGCTCAGGGTGCTTATCAAATCAAGACATCCCGTCAATATTTCATCTCAGCAACAGATGCCTTCGTATCGCATATACAAGAACTCTTCGGTTCGGATGCGCTTCTGATAAATCAGACGGAATACGAAACAACGGCTTAAAAATGTTTGACCTGCCTCAATTATTGTGTTATAGTTAAGTGTTTATTATTTATAATTATATGCTTATTCTTATATCATTAAATATCATTCTGAATCTTGGAGAAAAACAAATTTATGGCGGATGAACTTACGTATGCACTGATTACTCCCTACAGCCTTCTCAAAAGCCGGACTGGCGGTATTCTGGGGCGTCTACTTTCGTTAGCAAATCTTGAGCTTATCGGGGCAACAATGTTTGCGCCAAGTGATGATTTCGTCGATAAATATTGTGCAACTATTGAGGAACAGGATATCAAACAAGCATGGAAGAAAGTTATGATTAACTATATCAACAGTAACTTTCGTAAGGAAAATAAATTTGGGATTACCAACCGGACGGTATTGCTTTTCTTTAAGGGTTCCCATGCTATTGAAAAGTTAAAGGATGATGTAATCGGACCTATTACCAGTTTCCAGGGACATACCATTCGGGGCAGCTTTGGAGATTTTGTAGAAAATTCTGATGGCACCATGGAGTATTTTGAGCCGGCCGTCGTCACTTCAGCGGACCCTATTACTAACGATAAACAACTTTCCTTATTTGCCGAATATCTGCCAAAAGACGGAGGCGTTTTGGAAGATATCATTAAGTTTCCCGAAGGGGTAAAGGCAGAAACAACTTTGGTTATCCTGAAGCCGTTTGAGGAACAAAGTCCGCTACCCGGCAATATCATCGATATGTTTTCCCGAACGGGTTTATTCATTGTTGGACTAAAGCTTTTAAGAATGAGTATTGCACAGGCTGAAGAATTTTATGGCCCTTTAATAAACATATTTCGTGAAAAACTAAAGCCAAAACCAGAAAAAATAGCAGAAAAATTAAAAGAAAGTTTTAAATCCTGCTTCACCTTCGAAGTACCAGATGCTATTATTAAAAACCACGCAGCAGAATTATCAGAACAATTAAAAGATATGAATGCTATGCATGAATTCAATAAGATCATACAGTATATGACAGGCCTGGACCCTGAAAAGACAAGCCCGTCCGATAAGGAAAAACCAGGGACTGCGCGTTGCCTAGCCCTTTTATACCGCGGGCCGGATGCCATCCGTAAAATCAGAAATATTCTGGGGCCTACCGATTCAAAGAAAGGGGAGCCTGGTAAAGTCCGCAGAATTTACGGAGAAGATATCATGAAGAATGCTGCTCACGCCTCAGATGCTGTGGAAAATGCTGAGAGGGAACGAAAAATTATCGGATTGTGGGAGAACAAGGAGCCGTATGAGCTTAAGGAAATAATCGAAGATTATTTACGGAAAAAGTAGAACTATGTTTATTCACAAGATACCTGTAGGACCATTAAAGGTATGCTGTTATATTGTTGCAGGTAAAATCTCAAACGATGCAATGATCATCGACCCGGGCGCAGATGCAGAAGCTATTATTGATTTTCTGAAAAAAGGGCGCCTAACACCTAAAATTATCGTACTTACCCATGGTCATGGCGATCATATCGGCGCCAACACTGGTCTTAAAAAAGCATTTCCCGATATTCAAATTTGTATACATGAGGAAGATCAGGATATGCTCCCTTATCCGGCAAAAAACCTTTCTATCCTTTCCGCTTTTTACGGCGGCCCAACGGTACGGTCACCCCTGGCAAACCGATTACTCAGGGATGGAGATACGATCACCGTGGATGAACATATCTTTGATGTAATCCATACACCGGGGCATACCCCTGGCGGAATATGCCTCTCCAGCAAAAAGCGGGAGAACGGAAGACCTCCCATATTATTTTCCGGAGATACCCTATTTAAAGAAAGTATCGGCCGGACAGATTTTCCGGGAAGCGATCAGGAAAAACTCCTTCGCGCTATCAAGGAACGATTGTTTGTTCTGGATGAAGATACAATTGTATACCCTGGACATGGTCCATCAACAACTATTTTAGAAGAAAAGAAACATAATCCATTTGTTACCGAGGTAACTATGCATGGTTGAAAATATAAAAGACTTATTCATTGAAGAAGAGATGAAGGATTCGTATCTGAATTATGCCATGAGCGTCATCATGAGCCGTGCACTTCCCGATGTAAGAGACGGCTTAAAGCCATCACAAAGACGCATCCTCGTTGCCATGAATGATCTTGGTTTGGGCCCTCGTTCCAAATTCAGAAAATGCGCTAAAATTGCGGGTGATACTACGGGTAATTACCATCCTCACGGCGAGCAGGTAGTCTATCCGACCCTTGTCCGTATGGCACAGGATTTTAATTACCGGTATCCTCTTATCCAGGGACAAGGAAATTTTGGTTCTATCGATGGTGATCCTCCTGCAGCTATGCGTTATACAGAGGCCCGCATGACGGAAGTCACTATGATTATTATGGAAGATCTTGAAAGAGAAACTGTTGATTACGTGCCTAATTACGATGATACGCGGCAGGAACCGATTGTCCTTCCATCGAAATTCCCCAATCTATTGTGTAACGGCTGTTCTGGCATTGCGGTGGGCATGGCTACCAGTATCCCGCCACACAATGTACATGAAATTTGTGATGGAATTATTAAAATTATTGATAATCCTGATGTCACTATTGATGAATTAATGCATATTATCAAAGGGCCGGATTTTCCTACAGGCGCATTGATTTGCGGTACTGAAGGTATTAAAGAAGGGTATCGGACGGGACGCGGAACGATTACGGTACGGGCACGCGTACATACAGAAACCACGAAGAGCGGGAAAAAAAGTCTTGTGGTAACCGAAATACCCTATCAATTGAACAGGGATAACATCCTGGAACGAATTGCTGACCTGGTAAAGGAAGACCAGCTTAAAGGTATCTCAGATATCCGTAACGAGAGTGACCGGGAAGGAAGCCGTCTGGTTATCGATTTAAAAAAGGGTGAGGATGAAGAAGTAGTTCTCAATCAACTTTACAAGCACACAAAACTTCAGGATAGTTTCAGCATTATTATGATTGCCCTGGTTAACAACCGGCCGGAGACGCTTAACCTAAAACAGATGTTAGTGTACTATATTGAGCATCGGAAGGTTGTTATTATACGCAGGACTCAATATTTACTGGCAAAAGCACAAGCGAGAGCTCATATCCTGGAAGGATTGAGGATCGCACTCCAAAACATTGATAAAGTTATCCAGTTAATCAAGACCTCCAGCTCTGTCGATCATGCACGACAGGAACTTATCAGTCAATTTTCCCTTTCCGAGGTTCAAGCGAATGCTATTCTGGATATGAAACTTCAAAGATTAACCGGTTTGGAGCAAGAGAAGATTGAGGAAGAGTATAAAAAACTGTGCGCCGATATTAAAGAATACGAGGCCATTCTTGCCAACGAAAAATTAGTATTGGCTATTATCAAAAAAGATATTGAAGAAGTTAAAGAGCGTTTTGGCGATAAGCGACGCACAGAAATTGTTAATGCAATTACCGAACTCAATCTGGAAGATCTTATCGCGGAGGAGAATGTCGCCGTTATCATTACCCATGAAGGGTATATTAAACGGCTGCCACTTACCTCATACCGGAAACAACATCGCGGCGGTAAAGGCGTTACCGGCGCCGAAATGAAAGAAGGAGATTTCATAGAACATCTGTTTGTAGCATCAACGCATGATTATATCCTGTTTTTTACTGACCAGGGCAGGGTTTACTGGCAAAAGGTTTACGATATTCCGCAAATGGGCAGGACATCAAAAGGGCGGGCGCTCATTAATTTGTTAGAACTGAAAGAAGACGAGAATGTAACCTCTCTCATTCCGGTACGGGATTTTGATGAACGGCAGTTGGTTATGGCAACCAGCAATGGCATTATTAAAAAGACGCCGTTGTGCGCTTATGGCAATCCGAAAAAGGGTGGTATTATTGCCATTACCCTCGACGAAGGGGATAAATTAATCTGTGTTAAATTAACCAACGGTAAACAAGATATTATTCTGGGCACAGAACAAGGAAAAGCCGTGCGTTTCTCCGAAACAGATGTAAGAACTATGGGGCGTGTAACTCATGGCGTAAAGGGAATAACGCTCAAGGACAGTGATAAGGTCCGGGGTATGGTAATTGTAGATGAAAACGCTTCCCTGCTGACCGTTTGCGAGCACGGCTTCGGAAAACGTACCGATTTCGGAGAGTATTCGGCTCACCATCGGGGTGGTCAAGGCGTTATTAATATTAAAACCACCGATAGAAACGGAAAGGTTGTGGCGCTGCTTGATGTCAGGGATGAGGATGAATTGATAATGATAACTGCAAAAGGTATGGTTATCCGTACATCGGTAAATACTGTTCGTGCCATAGGAAGAAATACCCAAGGGGTAAAACTCTTCTCTGTAGTAGAAGGTGATAAACTCGTTTCCGTTGCCCGCGTTGTCCCGGAAGAGGCAACTTCTGAAGGCGGTATAGAAGAACCATTGGCAGGAGAAATTACCAATAAAGAGATGACGGAAGAAAGCTCCCAGGAAGAAACGGAAGAGTAACAGAATAAACAAAACGAAAGAAACATGGTAATTGCTTAAAAATAAGGTGTAAATGATAGTAAGTAATACGGGGCAAGCATATTCGTACCTGTTTTTGCAAATACTTCTTCCCTTCTCTTCTCATACGTAATAATCTCAAGAAAACACTTCATTCCAATTTATGACAACCTGTTAACTCAATATGATACATAAATATCGGATATACAACATATTCTATTTAGCTTTTCTGCTATTCCTGCCTTCAGGGGTTGGAATTGGAGAAATATTAGAGAATAAAGATAAGATACACGCGCACATGTTATGGCACTATATAACCAGAGAAAAACCATACAAAAATTACCCTGCCTGGCCTGGCAAAGAAGGTTTTTATGAAAGTACCATGCCGCCGGGTAATATCCTTAAATTATATATAAATGAACTTGCCCTTGACACGGTTCTCCACAAGAAGGGAGTGTTTCCAGACGGCGCACTCTTAATTAAAGAGAACTATACGGATAATGGAGAGCTGTTTTTAATTACGGTGATGTATAAAGCAAAAGGATTCAACCCTGCAGGACATAACTGGTACTGGGTAAAGTACAAACCGGATGGAGAAGCGCGTCTGGAAGGCAAGGTTGATGTATGTATCAGTTGCCATGTAGGGGTAGCAGGAAACGACTATGCATTTACCGGTAGTATAAAGTAAATAAAACCAGCACTATTTCATCAGAGTTTCAATAAGAGAGACCATAGGGTGCTACCTTCCAAATCCTGCTACGGCTGATTTATCATAAACCAATAAGTATAAGCTCGCGCTATCCAAAAAGTTCAAATAGTAGCTGTTATTGTGAGAGTGTTACCCGAAGCAATCTTTTTTGTTGACATCTCTAAACCATTAAATTATATTTTATATTAATTAACAATCATTTTTCTTTATAATTTATAATACTATGGAATCTGTAGAAAAATTAACTCATGTATTACGAAATAACGGTATGAAAATCACCCCACAACGGCTGATGATTTTTAAAATTTTAGAGAATAACACTTCTCATCCATCTGCCGAAGAAGTTTTTAAAAGGGTAAAGAAGATCTATCCTGCCGTATCATTTACCACAATCTATAAGACCTTAGAAACCTTAAGAGATCTCGGTGAGGTTAAAGAGCTTATTATCGATGAAGACCGTAAACACTATGACCCCAACACGAACTCTCACCATCACTTCATCTGCTCTACCTGTAAAAAGATACTTGACATCTTTGAAGATTTCTCTTCACATATTAAATTACCTGATTCTCTCAAAAGTGATTACACGGTTTTTGGATTTCAGATATCCTTCTACGGTATCTGCAAAGAGTGCGGTTAAAAAACTTGCACGGCAAGGCAGTCTAAAGAACAAAATTCCGAAGGCTGTTATCATTCCTACATACCCTTATTTTGCGCCATATTTTAACTATAGATAACTTTATGAGAATTATGGTATATTTTGGTTTACTGTTGAGGAATTTCAATTTCGTTCCGTAGGGCAAGGGGCTAAAGCCCATATGCATCAAGTTATCGTTTAATCAAGGGTGGCACGGACAAACTTTGTTTGTCCGTGTGTTCTATTCCCTATCAACGCTGGCATTTGAAGCAAGCACGGACAAACAAAGTTTGTCCGTGCCACCCTGAAAACCGCTTACATAAAATGAAAATTCCTATACAATCAAGCTAAGCTTTAGTTGCTTGTTGGCTTGTTCCCAAACTCTTCCCCATTTACATGAGAACATAGTTTGGGAACATACTTGTACGGAAAACTCTGTTTTCCGAATTCAGAAGTACCTGATCGGATGATTCCTCAGGAGGGACAGGGTTGAAACCTATTCTTACTCGAAACAGAGTTTCGAGGCAATTGCGTTCCCAAACACAGAGTTTGGGAACGAGTTACACATGAAGCTCATGGGCACAGAAATCCTTAGCTTGATGCATATGGGCTAAAGTCTTGCCCTATGAGGCATGAATAAGGGCTTGAAATAAGGATGCATGACATGGATTTTCTATCATACGTTCAGGATGCCATTGAACCCCTAAAAGGAATGGATAATCATCTGCCCATTCAACAGCTTCTATAATACTATCAACAGCATGGGCTGCATCTTTTAAACCATTACCCAATCTTTTAATAGCCTGATGGTGTATGCTGTTAGTCTCAATAGAGCCTGATCCGATAATGCTGTAAAGGAGAGAATCCTTCTCTACCATTACAGAGTGAGTATAACTCTTGTTGTGCGGGTCATTATGAAGGATTGAGGATTTATATTCTGAAGGTATATCCTGTATAAGAGAGCCACCTAAGACAACATTTACCAGTTGAACACCATAACATATAGCCAGAATAGGCTTTTTCATTTCAAGGGCTGTTTGTAACAGAACGAAATCGGAAGCATCTTTATCAGAATGGACACATACAGTTTTTGCATGTCTTTTTTCCTCATAGCGTTCGGACGGAACGTCGTTTCCACCGGTGAGAAGCAGGCCATCAATCCTTCCCAGAAAGGACTCTACATCGCGTTTATCCTTAATTACGGGTAGTAGGAAAGGGATTCCGCCAGCCCCAATGATGGCTTCACTGTAATCTCTATACAAAAAAGAATAGGGTAACCTGCCTTCCTCTTCGTAATCGCAATTTATACCAATAACTGGCTTCATATTTTAACCCCATATTTCACCGGTAAAAGATTTTATTTTTAAACTTTTTATTTATCTGTGTAATCTGTGAAACCTGCGGTTTCAAATATCTTTTATAAAATATACCGGCTCAAATCTTCGTCTTTCGCTATGGCTTGTAATTTATTCTCCACGTACTTCGCATCAATAATAATCTCTGCGCCATTCATATCCGGCGCATCGAAAGAAGCATCTTCCACCAGTTTCTCCATAACGGTATGTAATCTTCGCGCGCCAATATTCTGAGTACGCCTGTTAACCTGCACAGCAATATTGGCAATAGCTTCAACAGCATCATTTTCAAATCGTATCTTAATTCCTTCCGTCTCAAGAAGCGCCTTATATTGTTTAATTAAGGCATTTTTTGGTTCGGTTAAGATACGCAAAAATTCTTCTTTTCCGAGATCCTCTAACTCCACGCGAATGGGAAAACGTCCCTGAAGTTCGGGTATTAAATCTGAAGGTTTGGAGACATGAAATGCGCCTGCTGCAATAAAGAGAATGCGATCCGTTTTAACGATCCCGTATCTCGTGTTTACCGTTGTGCCGTCTACTATCGGCAATAAATCTCTTTGCACACCCTGCCGGGACACATCGGGACCATGAGTAGATTCACGTCCTGCAATCTTATCAATTTCATCAATAAAGATAATGCCAAACAATTCGGTTCTCCGGATTGCCTCCTGCATAACCTTTTCCTTATCGATAAGCTTCTCAGCCTCCTCTTGTATCAAGATCCTTCTTGCTTCGGGCACGGAGACCTTTCGCATTTGCGCGCGCGGAGGAACCATTTTTTCCAGCATATTCTGGAAGTCCATTCCTATCTCTTCTACCCCTGCCACAAAACCCTGAAGTACATAGGGTTTTTCGTGAATAGTTAATTCCACGGTACGATTTGAAAGCTCACCATCCTGTAATTTTTTCCGGAATTTTTCCCGCGTACTGAGACGCTGTTCTTCAGCTTCAGTAGCAGGCTGCTCGGTATTTTTCGGTAAAGGGGGCAAGAGTAAATCGAGGAGCCTTTCCTCTGCCATCCTTTCTGCTTTTTCCTGGACACCTTGTATCATTTCCGCCTTGACCATATTCACACCGATCTCGGTAATATCACGTATCATAGACTCCACGTCCCGTCCGTGGTAACCAACCTCAGTATATTTTGAGGCCTCCACTTTAAGAAAGGGGGCTTTGACAAGGGCAGCCATGCGTCTGGCAATCTCTGTCTTCCCTACACCGGTAGGACCGATCATAATGATATTCTTCGGCAATACCTCTTCTCGTAATTCATCAGCAAGTTGATGCCTGCGCCATCGGTTACGAATAGCAATTGCCACCGCGCGTTTGGCATTTTTCTGACCGATAATATATTTATCAAGAGCTTCTACGATCTTACGGGGTGTCAGTTTATCCACTACTTGATCTCCTCTACCTTGATATTTTTATTGGTATAGATACAAATGTCTGCTGCAATGTTGAGGGATTCTTCCACAACCTCTTTTGCTGTTAACGACGAGTGTTTTATCAATGCCCTGGCTGCTGCAATCGCGTATGAGCCGCCAGAACCGATACCAATGATACCATCATCTGGCTCGATTACATCACCGCCGCCAGATATTAAAAAGGAGTAATTTTTATCTACGACAACAAGCAGAGACTCCAATCGCCTCAAAATTTTATCCGTTCTCCACTCTTTCGCCAGTTCATGAGCGCTGCGCAGGACATTCCCCTGGTACTGTTCAAGCTTGGCATCAAACCTTTCCATAAGGGCAAAAGCATCCGCTGATGAACCGGCAAATCCAACAATGACCTTATCGTGATAGAGCTTGCGAATCTTTTTCGCGTCTTTTTTAACTACCGCAGCGTTCATGGTAACCTGACCATCGCCGCCAATAGCAACATGTCCATTCTTCCGAACTGCTAAAATTGTTGTAGATATAATGGTAGGTTTCATAATACGAGCCCCTTTTTTAGTATAGAATATTTCAGATGATGAACATAAATGTTATCAATTTGCTTAGGAGTTAGCAAGGCTTTTCTCATTTCTTACTGTTTGACAAACAAGGGATTAAGCGTATAATAAACTTAAATTTCTCCGCATGTTAAGGAATAATCTGAAGGTAAATAAAAACCTAATTAAGGGAGGTTATATCATGATAAAGAAGACAGCCAAAGATATTATGAATAAAATTGTTACTGCAGCAAAAAAGAAAACGATTGGCAGAGATCTGGCTGTAAAATTATTATCGGGTATGTATAGTGGTTTACCTGTTGTGGACGATAACGGAAAGGTCATTGGGATAGTCAGTGAATTTGATCTTTTAAAGGTCATAAAAAATGGGAAGGCTTTGGAACAAGTAACGGCAGAGGAAATCATGTCAAAAAACCCTATATGCGTTTCTGAAAATACCTCAGTCGATGAGATTATAGACCTCATGACAAAACATAATATTATTCGTATCCCTATTATAAGAAACGATGTTCTGGTGGGAGTCGTATCAAGATGTGACATCCTCAGCAGCATTGTGGAACCTGAATTTGTCACGGTTTTTGCCGATTAAGGTATTAAGAGCCATTGCCTTATGGTAAGGGAATTGGGTATTTAGGCTTATTTGCAAGGCTTTACAGGCTGTCCGAGAATTCATTGGCGACCTTAAACATATACTATTTATTGTCTAATATTAACACAATCGGTCAATATATAGTATAGCATCTCGTGTTCAAAGTAATTCTCGGACAGCCTGTTGAGCCTTGCCTCCCCCACCAGAATATATGCACCGGGATAGCAACCCGAAAGGGTTGCCTTACAGAATTGCAATTCCTATACATTACATGAGGCCTTGGACAACTTTTTTAAAACACTGAATAAACTGAAAAATGGCTGAACAGACTATAAAATTTGATATTACCGGTATGCACTGCGCCAATTGTGCCATAACTATTGAGCGAAAGCTGAAAGATGTTAAAGGGATTAAGTCAATAAGGGTTAATTTTTCCAGCAATACAGGGATGGTAACCTATGATACTGATATCATAAACAAGGCCCACATTTTTAAACAAACGAAAGATATCGGTTACCCTGCAAAAGAACGGTTCCAGTTAGATCAAACCTCAGCACGATATATTCAAATGGGATGGCTTATCTTGAGTATTGTAGCTTCCATTGCTATTATGATCCTGATGTATATACCTTTCCCCGGTTTAACACATACGCACATATCCTATACCATGATGATCATTGCTACCATAACGATACTTGGACCAGGAATGGATTTTTTCATAAGCGCATATAAGTCTATCAAAAACCTCTCCGCCAATATGGATGTGCTGGTCTCCATAGGCGTATTATCCGCTTACCTCTATAGTGTTTTAGCCCTGTATGGCATCTTTGGTATGACAGGTCACTCATTTTTTGAAACAGCCGTAATGCTAATCGCCTTTATTCGTATCGGGAAATATATGGAAGAACGGGTAAGGGGAAGGGCAGGACAGGCGCTGCAAAAGCTCCTGAGACTACAAGCGGGCAGGGCGCGATTACTGTCACCGGAAGGGAAAGAGCTGGAGGTGGATGCATCCGCCATTCAGAAGGGTGATGTGGTAGCGGTCAGGCCCGGAGAGATTATTCCTGTAGATGGCGAAGTTACGCAGGGTATCTCATCTGTGGACGAATCGATGGTAACAGGCGAATCAATGCCTGTC
Organism: Candidatus Jettenia sp. AMX1; assembly: GCF_030263775.1. Taxonomy (NCBI): domain Bacteria; kingdom Pseudomonadati; phylum Planctomycetota; class Candidatus Brocadiia; order Candidatus Brocadiales; family Candidatus Brocadiaceae; genus Candidatus Jettenia; species Candidatus Jettenia sp. AMX1. The sequence continues at coordinate 44,596 of NZ_SZPP01000003.1, read as the reverse complement.
GTAAAACAAAAAGGCGATACGGTAGTGGGAGCAACAATTAATAAGACAGGATTCCTCATCGTGAGGACTACGAGGGTAGGTGAAGAAACCATCTTGTCACAGATTATTAACATGGTTGAAGAGGCCCAGATGGATAAACCACCCATCCAGCGATTTGTAGACAAGGTAACGAACATATTCGTACCGGTGGTAATAGGACTTTCTCTCGTAACATTTATGTGCTGGTACTTTCTTTTCTATAATTTTATTGGAGAACACTATTTTCTCTGGGCATTAAAGACAGCAATCGCCGTATTGGTAATCGCATGCCCCTGTGCAATGGGACTGGCCACTCCAACGGCCATTATGGTCAGCAGTGGCATAGGTCTCAACCGCTCTATCCTTATAAAACGCGCCAGCGCACTTGAAAAGATCGCGCAGCTCAATATCATAATCTTAGACAAGACAGGAACAATTACTGAGGGGCATTTTGCAGTAACGAACCTTATCGCATCAAAAGCCGCTCATGAAACTGAGTTCCTTGCAATCGCAGCAGCCGGATGTGCCTTTTCCAATCACCCCCTTTCCCAATCGGTTATAGAAGAGGCAAAGAAAAGGGGGGTTGCATGGGATACCGTGCAGGATTTTCAGGAAGAGCCAGGAGCCGGCATTACCGGTAAATATAACGGGAAGGATGTATTCATTGGAAATAAAGGCCTTATGACCTCGCATCAAATAAGAACCGACGAAGTAGATGATAAGGCAAAAGAATTAGAGATTCATGGAAAGTCGCTCATCTATGTGGCTTATGATCAAGCGCTTTTGGGTATTGTGGGTCTCATGGATACGATAAAGCAGAATGTACACGATGCGGTGAGATTATTAAAGCACATGAGCATACAGACCGTTATGATAACCGGCGATAGCGAGCAAGCGGCAAAAGCAGTGGCGTCAGAGGTTGGTATTGAGGAGTACCGGGCCAGGGTATTACCATCGGAAAAGATGGAGATTGTGAAGGGCTTTCAAAAGGACGGCATGCAGGTTGGAATGGTCGGAGACGGCATTAACGATGCCCCTGCGCTGGCGCAGGCCGATGTAGGGATTGCCATAGGAGCGGGGACGGATGTCGCAAAGGAAACTGGTGATATTGTCCTGGTAAGAAACGACGTGATGGATATTGTAAGGGCTATTCAGTTAGGGCGGCAGACATTAACCAAAATAAAGCAAAATCTTTTCTGGGCATTCTTTTACAACATCATCGGAATCCCCATCGCCGCCGGAGTACTGTACCCATTCTTTGGTATAAGCCTGAAGCCTGAGTATGCAGGGCTAGCAATGGCATTTTCATCGGTATCGGTAGTAACAAATTCCTTATTATTAAAACGCATTTCCTTTACATAGGATTACATACCTATTATAAAGTCTCCTTGCGGGTTCAGGTTTGCAACCCAATGTCATTAAGTTAAGAAAAACACGTGAAAATACAGCATATCATCTTGATTATCAATAAGCTATGTGATATCATTGTTGTGTATTAAATGCAATTTGCCAGGATCGTAAACTTTATCGGGAGGACAAATACATGTCAGAAAAAGTATCAAATACCTTAGAAAATGGCATGAAAAGTGGTTCGCGATTTATGTGCCGCAACTATTACGTTTCTTAAAAAGAAACTGCTCTCGCAAGAATTTATTTCCCGCCATAAACAAAACCTTGCTGATTTTACCAGAAAACGATCCCTGCCATTCCATATACTCTTTACCTTTTTGATAAACCTTATTAAATCCTCCTTGCAAAATGAACTGGCCATGTTCTTCAAACAGATTCACCATACCGATATTCCGCAGAGAAAGGTTACGGCAAGCGCATTATCCCAGGCAAGACACAAACTCAAGCATCAAGCATTCATTGAGCTCAACCATGAAACCACTAAACATTTTTACGATACGTATTCTCCCAAAACATGGCATGGCTTTCACCTTATAGCCATTGATGGCAGTACGGTAAAAGTTCCACAAAACTCCACATGTAAAGAATACTTTGGTACATTACCGGTCCGGCAAGCAGAGCCACGCGCACTTGCCAGAGTATCTCACTGTTTCGACGTTCTTAACCATATTACCAGAGACGCACTTATTGATTCTTTGCATATCGGTGAACGAGATTTCGTAGTAAGACATTGTGCACACTTGACCCCTAAAGACCTTATTCTCCTTGACAGAGGATATCCAGCATACTGGTTGTTCCGCTTCCTTAGGGAAAAAGGAATTCATTTTTGTGCCAGATTGTCCATTGGCAAATGGAACATTGCAAAACAATTTCTCACCTCCGGTCTATCTCAGCAGAATATCCAATTAGATCCAATCGCAGATTCTCAAGAGAAATGCCGGGAACTTAGCTTATCCCTTAAGCCCATACAACTGCGTCTTATTCGTATTCATCTTGAGGGTGCACAAGAACCCATAGTACTTATTACCACCCTGACTGATTCAGATTTCTATCCCTATGAATTGTTTCATGATCTTTATTTCCAACGATGGCCGATTGAAGAAAACTACAAAGTCTTAAAATGCCGTATTGAGATTGAAAATTTTAGCGGAAAAAGTGTAGAAACCGTATTGCAGGATTTCCATGCAAACATCTTTATGCGCAATATTACGGCAATCCTGGCTTTTCCCGTCCATTCCCATATCGAAATGGATGCTCAAGAAAAAGAACTTGATTACAAGATCAACTGGACACAAGCTTTGGCAAAAATGAGAAATTGTGGTATTGTACTTTTCTTCAGAAAACATATTTTGTCTCTCATTAAAAAACTCCACAAATTATTTATTGAAAACAATTCTGCTATAAGAAAGGGAAGAAAATTTCCAAGAAATGTTCAACCACGTAAAAAAATTTTCGCTTTTCCTTATAAACCAATCTCTTAACTTAATGACATTGGGTTACAAACCCGAACCCGGCGTGGACGAAGTGAATCCACCATTGCATCTTAATGACATTGGTGTGCAACCTGAATCCATTTATGAGCATTTATTGCAAGTGGGTTGAACAGCTTATCCTGTCATGATCTCCCATCTGAGGCGTTGATTCCATCATTGCCATTGTATTATATTCATGCACCTCCAATAACGATATATGACCGTCACCGTTTCCGATTGCATCCGATGGGACATTTCTACCACACGGATCCTGCTGACACAGGGCGTTTGTTAGTTCATAATTAAATTCTGCATGAAATAAGTCATCACAGTCTGAATAAATACTGTAAGAATTTTCCTGACATGCTGATGAAGTAAGGGTTACGGTTCTGTTATCTTCAACATCCATATTATCAATGATACCTTCAGAGTAGCAAGTCATTACAGCAATAGCTCGTTTTTTATAATGAGAAACACGATTAATACATTCGCTCAGTTCTTCATCGGTAAACTCTTCGGTCGTACCACTAATAGGCAGGGTCAATTTGCAAGTATCTGATTTACTCCCATGTCCCATCCACCATACATATAAAAGATCATTTTCCTTTATTAAATCACTTAATTCATCAAATACTTCTCCAATATTCTTTTTGGTTACAGGTCTATTTGTAATTGAATGCCAAAATACACTATCAAAATCGTGCCCTCTATCATAAAGAACGTAAATATTTTCTTCTGGAAATCCATTCATTATTAACATCTTATATTGCAATACAAGGTCATCCCAATATTCGGAGGCAAGCATTACACCTTTTTGGGCTACACCAGCACTGATTAAAACTGCATATATATTTGCGAATTCATAAGTCGATTCTAGTTCACTCGTTATTGATGCCAGTTCAGGCGCAGATTCAAGGGTAAGTTCTGGCATAGGCTCTGTAACGGATTCCACAGCAGGTTCTGTAATGGGTTCAGCTATGTTACCTGAACAGCAATTACAACGATAAGCATGCTTTGGCGCTAACGGGTTTTCAGATACAAGCTTACATTTGGATTCAACTGTGAAGCAGCCTACGGAAAAGATAAAACACAGAGTAAAGGCATATTGCAACTTCTTTAAATGTGATTGCATGATACTTTCCCCTTTTTAATGTTTACCTTATTGGAGCAGGTGGTTTAACAGGCGGTTTGACAGGTTTTATAATAGTCGGCGTAACCCTGATAATCCTTTTTGACATTCTGTCTGCATACCAGAGATGTTTACCATCGAAGACAAGGCCTGTCGGTTCAGCATCTTTATCTATATCCTCGATGAATGTACGCGAACGTAACATTTTATGATCTTCCTTGTCCATTTTTCTCTTATCTATCTTTGAAGGAAATTTGTTCATATTGTAGCAAATGCTCCAGAGCTCCTTTCCATCCGTCGCAATTCCCCGTGGATAGCAATCAGCAAACATACTCCTTTCGATTTCTCCAGTCTTAAGATTAATCTTGTTGAATGAACTTGAAAATCCAGCATACATAGCAAGCCAGAGGTATTCACCATCCCATGCAATGCCCTCAATGGAATCAAACCTTACAGGAATTTTCATCGGTATTGTTTTTAACGTCTTTCCATTCGAAGGGTCGAGCAACATCAGTGTTTTTTTTCCTTCATCAGCAGTCCAGAGTGCTCTTTCTTTTTCGTCAAAGGATAAGCCTTTTAGTTTTTTCTTTTTCAAAACAAGTGATTGTACCAGTTCACCTGAATCAGGATTAATCCGATGGATTTTTTCTTTCTCACCATCTAACACGAAAAGATTTTTTCCATCCCAGGCAATTCCCTCGACTCTTTTAACTTTGGGAATGGGGATTTGTAGTAAATAGTCTTTTATTGGTGTTAGTTCTGCATAAGTAAGATCTGACACTATTAGAATCGAAATCAGTGTTGCAAAAAAAAACAGCATATTACACACCTTAAACGGTTGCTTCCTGATCATATTTTTCATATAGCTTTCCCCTCTTTTCTTGTTAAGCATTGTTCAGGACTTCTGTTATAAAATCTTATCTGTTTCTGGAAATTACGACTAAATAATCAGATCTATCAAGTACATACGATATTGTAATCGTAAGAAAAACTACCGCTATTCAAAAATATCTTATACTACTAGTAGCCAAGTAAAGCTGATTGAGCAAAACCCAACTTACTTGACGGTAAATTAGTAAGAGAAAATCATCGTTGAATTGGTGTTATTTTGATTAGGGTGGGTTTTAAAAGACAAAACCCAACGACTTTTTCTTTTTTACCTACTCCTCTTACCCACCCCTAGATCCCCTCTCAAGAGGGAACTTGTATACTTCCCTCTTGAGAGGGGGTTTAGGGTGTGTTAACGGCATCATGAAAAACTTCGAATTTCCTATGTATACATGTACGTATGATTCAGTGCTTATCACATAAGGAATAAGAAACAGGAAATAATTTATTGGAAATGTTACATGCTGAAGTGGGTTCAAATTACAAACTCGAACCCGCTCCAGTTAACTCGACCTACTTTACTAATTACTGTGGCTCCAATATATAGTTTTTAACTACTGTGGTAGCAGGTAACTCCACACCCTCTTCTATTTTTGGTTTATAACCAAAAGCTGTAACAGTTATTTTATAAGTACCTGGAATCAAATCAAGGGTCTGATAACCTCCGTTGCTATTTCTATTCCTGGTATGAGTTTGAGGTCCCTCAAAAAGCATTTGTGCACCGGGAATACCTGCACCAGATTGATTTTTTACTGTACCCATAAATTTTCCTGAAGGCCATGGACCGTTTCTACCCCCTTCTTTTCCACCTTGGCAACAATTATTAATAATTTTTGTGCATCCGCAAATTGATATGCTAAATAACAAAATGAATACGATCATCAACTCAGAAAAGCGCACGCACCCATCCCTCAAACGCATCTTTTATCTCCTATAAAATCTTACCCTTTTTAATGAAGGTGGGGCTCATACCCCATACCTTGACGTTTAGGAAATTAAATATTGTTGAATAAGGTATTTGTTAATTTGTAACACACCTCCAACCCTCTTATTATGAGAGGGAAATTCTCTTATATTTTTGAGTTTAAATAATATTTACTTCTTAAAAATCAAAAATACACAATAACAGATGCCAGAAACAGGTGCTCGTTAAGGTCAAAATGAGTATCCTCAATGGTTCTGCCAAAATCTTCCCCTTCTACGTCATTCGCCCATCGGAATTGGTATGCACCGTCAATACTGAATCTTTTGAAGGCAACACCGCTTCCCACACTAAAGCCATATACGTCTGTAGGATCATCCAGGGATGGACGGGGGTCGTAAAAAATTCCGCCACGCAAGGGAATAATCATCTTTTGTCTGAATATCAGATATTCTGTGCCACACCGTATTGCATAGGTATCATCAATACCTCTGTCTGTTGATACATTGCCCAGAGGCCGGGTTTTTTCTCCCCGATCGTTCTCTTGCTGAAAGCTTGACCAATCAGTCCACGTCACATCCATAGAAAAGGATAATGCATCATTGTACCGGAAGCCCAAGCCAGCGCCAAAGGACATGGGAAAATCTATCTCCAAATGTTCTCTAAAATGCGTTGATTCTGTTTGCGTTCCAAATTCATCGGTTAGACTGGACACCCGGTCTTGTACATGATCAACATCTGCCGTATACGGGGAATGAAAAACAGCGCCAAAGGTAAGGAGCTTATCCTCTTTTTCCCACACATCCAGAAGCATACCTGCTGTTACGTTTACTGCCTGAAAATTTTTAAATGTCTCCTCTTCATCTAAAGAACCGCTAAAAGGCGAGCCAAAAAACGTGCCATTCCTTTTCTGTCGGAATGTTTCCCTCCAGGCAAAATCGTCAAAAAATTCATCGGTATAGATATTTACTGCTATACCGAGTGATAATTTTGGTAGTATTTGTATAGCGATGGCAGGTGTCAGAGCGCCCACGCCACCCTTTGATTCAAAATCGGTTGATACATCCTCAATAAATTCGAGATCCGGAATCTCAAGTATCTCATTAAAATCAATCTGCATATGAAAATCGTATTTCTGCTGATAATTCAAATCACCCCGAGACACATCTTCATTGCCCAGTGAAAATAACCCACTGTTTCCCGGATTAAAATCCTGTTGCGTATATAAAAATGAACCAACCAGGGAAAATTCTGGTCTTTCTAGTTGTATCAAACCGCCAGGATTCCACGATGCCGCCGTGGCATCATCAGCAACTGCGATAAAAGCACCGCCCTGTCCTAAAGCTCTGGCGCCTGACCCAACAGGAAGGGGAGTCGCATTAATAGGCGGGGTAATCTGGGCAAAAGAGGTTTTGGTTAATAACGTGGAGAAGGGAATAAATATCAATATGAATAGAAAGTATTTCAATCTCATATCTGCACTTCCTTTCCTCTAAGTGGATTCAAGTTTGCATTGCAGGTTCGGGTTTACCTTCCCGTGTGTTCAGATTTATAACTCCCGCGGGTTCAGGTTTGTAACCTGAACCCAATAGTTATAATACCGATTCAAGTTTGATTTTACTCCCGATGTTAGCAAATGATCACTTCCAATCCTCAAAACTCTCAACCTATTGTTTCCGCACTGGAGGTAATGAATTTTCAATCTTAGGCTGAACAACTCTTTAGAATTGCTATCCCAATCATATATTCTAGCGGGGAAGCAAGGCTAAAGCCTTGCCCTACATTACCTCAATCTGTCTCATTTTGTTATCACAAGGTCCTTCTTTTTTATCTTCTTTGTACCCTTCGTGCTTATTTTAGCAAATGAGGTATCGGGTTGTACCAGTACAACCCTGGCAATGGCGTCCAGAGGTTCTTTGAGCACAAAATCGCCTTCTTTTACTTTCCGAAATAAGAGCAGTTTCATCCCTAATTTAAGGCCGCTGGCTCCACCGGCATCGATATGGAATCCATTCCCTGAAACCCGGATAACGTTCCCTTCTATCAAGGGAAACTGTCGTTTCATTTTGAGCGATAATCCGTGCACAAGCCAAGCAAGGTTTTTCATACTTTTATCCTCATCATACACATCGACATGGGCAAGCACCTGTGTTGTTTCTGTATCTACGAGTTGCAGCGTTATGGTAACACCTCTCAAGTCTTCCTCCACAGCACCAAAGAATATACCCTCGGCTGCATGGATTTTCCCGATCTTTACGGCCGTATCAGGAGAGGCAAGTTGCGTATTACTGATTTTTTGCTCACGGAGAATTTCTGCGAGTCTCGCCTGATCCCTTTCCACAAAGTTGAATCTCTTCGGTTCTTCGTCAAATGCCTTGAGCAGCATAGAATAGAGGATTTCAGGTGACACCTCCCGCTCTGCAAATGCCCTCAGGGGCAGCCACGCAACGGTATACCGGGCATCCGTTTCCAGCAATTCAAAGGTCCTTTTGGTAATTTTTACCGGTGAGAGCTGCGTCTCATTTCCCTGGATATCAATGGCCCTGACGGTAACAACATTTTCCCCCATAGTAAGCGGCAATAAGTAATTGAAGAAGATGTGTTTGCCGGGACGGATTTCTAATGGATATTGATTCACAAAGAGTTTGGCAACACCACTGTCATCATGCGCATCCATGCTAAAGAAGAGGTTTGCGTCATGGACAATGGCAGGTTTTAAATCGGTATGTACGACAGGAGGGATATTATCCGAAGCGGCACCTTGCAAATGAGTTGATCCTTTTTCCTCTTTCTCCATATCTTTGCTGGTATAAGAAGAGGAAGAGGTACAGGGTGACAGCGCAGTAACTGCCTCGTGAGACGCTAAAAGACTCCTCGCCATATACCGGTCCATTTTGCCCGATGCAACCACGAGAGGTGTATTTGTGCGGTCGGCATACTGCCTCTTGTTCAGGATGTCTTCCGGCCATAATAACAATGCCTTCCCACCGATCCGTTCCTCACCCCTTGTCTCATTTCCGGCCGCATCGATTACTTTCAATGAGATTTTATCCAGGCTCGTTACAATAATATCCTGTTTAAAATGCACCTCTTTGCCCGAAATGATGGGTATCTCTGTATTGTTGATATAGAGACGTTTTGCGGCATGGTTATCCTCGATAATTCCCTGGATAGTAGCGGTGTGTTTACCGTCTCTTTTGGTCATTTGTATATCATCCAGATAGAGAATTGGCGGGTGCATATCCAGAATAAGGTTAAAATCCTGCCGGATACTCTTTCCCAGAAGGTCAAAGGCCTCAAGGCTTATCGTATTTCTACCGGTATGAAGAAGAATATCTTCCTGAAAATATAGTCTCTTCTCAGCAAGTTCTACAAAAAGTCTCTTTCCGTGAATATACATATCGCCAACATAGAAATCATCGGTGGTAAATCCTTTTAACTTTACCAGAGGCGTATTGACAACCATACCATCTGTATGAGAGGTAATTTTGATCTCCGGCGGTTTCTGATCTCTCCCCGTGAGTTTCAGGATTACCTCGTTACATTTATTTAAGTAGAATTTAGCCCTTGCAGAATCTTCTGTGGAAAGGGAGGTTTCAAGCTCCGCCTTCGCATCCTCGTATTTTTTCTGTTGGTAATAAACTATCCCAAGCTCACGATGGACAAAGTACTCCCAGAAGTGGAGTCCATAGCTTCTCGCCAAACGTTGATCTTTGCTGCGAAGGCTGATAGATTTTTTAAAATCACGGACAGCCTCATCATAGTATCCCTCCTCGGCGAACCATCGTCCGCGGGCGTAATAGTTCCACCACTTCCCTTTATAAAGATTGAAATCTTTGGCGATTTCTTCTTTTGAACGTCCCGGCTTGAAATAGTCCCGCCAGTTATCCGTACTAACCGGCGATACCGTTGCGCAGCTCACAAACGGTAAGGTAAATAATAGTATGGTAGTAATGTATTTGATTTTTTTATAGAGTATCTGTTTGCGCATATATAACTTAATTTTTTTGCTTAGAGGTCATCCCAAAGCCTTAATTTGGTGTCTAGAATCATTTGAGATATAGCATATGTAAGGAGAGAAATTTCATATTTATGCAAGCCGATCCCAGGGGTGTCACTGACAAACTTTGTTTGTCAGTGTTTTGTAATCCATGTCCATGTGCATAGGTAAATAAGCACGGACAAACGAAGTTTGTCCGTGCCACCCGGTCTGGAATCCCAAAACCTCAATTTCGTATCTATAGGTAACTTAATAGGCCTTCGATAACTTTTATAACAGTAGTGGCAGGGCGCGCCTTGCCACTACAGAATCGCTTTGAAATTCCTAAACGTAGAGATGTAGGGCAAGGCTTTACAGGCTGTCCGAGAATTCAATCGGCCCACAAGTACCATACTAAATATTGTTGTTAGGTAAGTAGCACCCATATGCGTTACCTTAAGAAGTAAAATAAACCTTACCTTGTGGCTATAACCGCATCTCTCAGATTGAGCACGGACAAACCATCCCTGTTCAAGACATACAGGAACAGGGTTTGTCCGTGCCACCCCGAATACTGTTTAAGGTAACGCTTATGTAAGTGACACTCCTATAACTTCCGCTTAGCAGTAATCTTCTCTTTAATCTTTATAGCAACATCGTTAGCCACAGTCCTCAAATTTTCATCACCCTGAAAGGCATGCTCAAGGGTATCGACGAGGGTAGTTGTCGTATCCACAATCTCCATTCTTAAGACAAGTCGGCTAGATGCCTCTCCGAGGGAAACTCCACCGAAGCAGAGGAAGGCCGCCCCTTGTATCTTTCCTAACTCTATTCTGAATAACTCATCAGCAAGGACAGAACTGCCAAGCCTTTGCTCCCTTAAAATCTCTTCCTGAAATTCCAGGTCCCTCTCTACCACGCTCAAATCCTCTTGATCCAATAACGCATCGATGATTTTTTGACGGAGTTTTTCCATCTTACGTCTATTTGATAAAACCCCCATCTTCAAGCTGAATTCTTTAACAGATATAGGTATAACCCGTGGGACTTCTTCTGGCTTAGGGCTTTTTTCTCTTGTCTTTTTCGAGATCTTAGATTTATTCTCTTTCAACTGTTCCTTTGCCATAGATTCTAATTCTTTAATGAGCGTATCAATATTCTCCTTTGTCTTTTCTATATCTACTTTATTACGGGGAGATTCCGCATATTCCAGACTACGCATAGATTCAGTATGTTCCAATTGCGTTTCATGCAAGGTGGCGGGGTTTGCCCTTGCGAGTTCACGTTCTTCAACATTGATCAATTCTATATATGCATCTGTCGTCTCGTCTGAATTAATAAAAACGATATCTGACACATCCGCGCAATTCCTCTTTTTTAATGTTATCGGATAGGTACCGCTCATGAGCTTAATATTCAAAGGGGTTGTACCAACTTCCTTTCCATCCACATATACCGATGCTCCTTCAGGATTTGTAGTAATTTGTAAGGTTCCCAGACATGGTATCTCAGTTATCTTCTCATTTTCTTTGAGAGAAGTTTTCACACCGGGAAATCCAAGAGGGAGGTTGTTATCGAAATTACCCGATGTATCGGGATGTTGGGTGTTCTGTGTTGCCCGTTTTACCTTTTCCTCTAAAAAGTCGAATGCCTCCACAAGGGTCACAATACCATTTCTATTCCCCTCTTCATCTGCCTTCCCCTTCAGCCCTTCCAGCAAATAATAGGTAAATACGCCATGTCCACCTCCCCAGAGATTAGATTCCATAGAGACCTCACTAGCCCGGCTGGCGCTCACTACCCCCCAACCTTCTCTCGTTGATTTCAGGGTGGAAAGTGCTACATTAACAGTATTTGAAACACCTCTCGTGCCTATGGTACTTGTAGTAAGCCCTGTGCCATGACAGACATCAGCAAAAAATACAAGTCTCCTGGAGGAGATATACCGCTTCATATCAGCATTCACATGTTCCATAAGATAAGCCGTTGCAGGTAAACTGTTGAGTTTACTATCATACGTCAACAAATAGAGGTCATCGGGTCGACCTGGTTCGGGTTCACCATGGCATGCCATAAAGATCATAACAAAATCAGAATCGGTTGCTTGCCTGAGAAAACCCGTAATGGCTAATTTAATATTTTTAAGGGTTGCCTGATTGTTCTTTAACAGCAAAACATTTTCTTTATGAAAACTGCCGCCAACCGGGCTTGTTAGAAAATCATAAAAGGCCTGAGCGTCAGCATCGGCATATTTTAAATCGGGTATCTTTGGATCTTTATAATCAGATATACCAATCACAACGGCGTAACGCTGAATGCGCTTGTCCTCAAAGTATTGTTTCGGCGGTACTATGCCCCGGATGAGTTGCCTACTGGTGTGCACAATATCCCTGTCGTGTAATAATCTATTATTCTTTTGATTATCCGTAACTACCTTTTCAGCGCTTTGAGAAAATACTGAGGTACTAAAACTAAATAAAAATAAAGGCAATAGAAGGGGGATTAGATTTTTTGTCATGCGGGAGGGGTTATTGCTCATAGTTGTGTTATCCTTTACAAATTGAGTGATACGATCAAACTCAGGAAAAACCAACAGTGAATGATTAAAAAAGCAACATTATATTGTTATATAGTAGCAAAAAAAGTACCATGCATATTGTTACTCCTCTATATTTCCCATGTTACCACCGTATGCTCTCGTTCTTTCTGTTTCCTGAACAGAAATACTTAATACTTATACCTGACGAATGAAGGTAAAAAAGCACAAGATACTGCATAATTGATCTTTATCACGAAATGATGCAATTACTTTATTCTAAGTAACAAAATTTCCTTATAAAGTAATTTTCTTTTATGAGACGTTTTAGCTTAAATGATACAAAAGTGTCTCACGAGACACTTTTGTCTTGGGACACTTTTGTATCATGAGACACTTTTGTATCAGATGAATCTAATATTCGAGGAATTTTTCTCTTATGAATAAAGAGTATTCATTTGACCCAGTCTGAGGGTTCTCCCCTACCATGATCCAACAATATTTTGTGTAACTATAGGCATATTGGCCGGTGACAGGTTGTCCGAGGATTAGGATTTTTAAAATTAGCATACAATATATTATGCTTGTAAAGTATGATATACACAATAAATGGTGTCTTTAAAATTCTTAACTGTATTCTCTGACAGCCTGGCGAGGATTGACAAGACCACTTCTTGAAGACATTCACCAGTACTTACACAACGCTATAGTTCTTCCTGTCATTCCCGAACGTCTTTATCAGGAATCCAGCGGGGGGAAGAAAACAGGAAAGGTACTGGATTCCCGATAAACTTGTTCTCGTGAAAACGGGGAAGCATTCGGGAATGACAAACAGAAGATTGTTTATATCTTTGTTTGCCCTCTATCCTCATTTTGAGGGAATCTAATCTGAGATGATAATTCGTAATCTGAAATAAGATCATAAAACATATCCGGTTGTTTCTCCTTTAATTCGATTGCATAATCAAGAAATTTTCGGATACCGCCCCCCAATATCTTTTTTACCTTCTCCATTATCAGTACCTTTTTTTCCGCCTCATAGATGAAAAGATTATCCGGGTTATTGTTTTTAAATAATTTTACGTCGTAGACAAAGTGCAAGATATAAATCATATCCTGAAAAATCTCTTCAAAATTATAAGTAATCGCCCGCTCTCTAAAATTATGCCATACATGTTCAGCTTTAACATACTCCATAATCACCGGCTCCATTGTCTCCGGCGACTTATACTCTATCGTATTCGCTTCTTCTCGCATTTGCTTTAGTTCTTCTAAGGTTGCGTTTTTTATCTTTACCATAGTTATTGCTGGAAATTTTAATGCATTGAAATTGGCGATAAAGAGATTCAGCATCTCCGAACGGAACAAGTAACTTTTTATGAACATAAGCATCCTTCGTTTTTCTTTTTTCTCCCGCCTTTCCAGAAATCTTTCTACGATAAAAATACCCACCAATATCTCAAGCGGTATCGCAGCAAGATGCATCATAAACTCCAGATGGGTCATATACTGAATAAGCAAGAAGAATAAGGAGGCGGCAATGAAGACGATATAGAATCCAGTATTTTTTGGGATTTTCATGAGAGCGGTATTACGGATTTTCCCCGATAATCTCTGCAAGTGTTTCCTTTGCCAGTTCCCGAACGGCATCATCCTGATCGTTCAGTGCATTTTTAATTGACTCAATAGCAGATGCATCGCCTACAGCTCCTAAGGCCTCTATTGCACTCTCGCGTACGGAAGGCTTCTGGTCTTTCAAGGCAAGTGAAAGAGGCTGGATAATACTGCTATCACCGACCGTCAACAAGGCGTCAATAGCACTTAAGCGAACATCTTCATTTGCATCGTTCGTCAACACCTTTGATATAACTTCTACAGCCTTTTTATCCTTGCTTTCTCCTAAAGCGATAATTGCCTCTTCTCTCTTTTCGGCATCTTCATTCTCCAAGGCATCCTTCGCAAGAGAATCGAAAGAAACCATCTCTCTATCATCTCTCTCCGTAAACTGTTGATGTCTTTCCTGAGGTTCTTCTATTTCATCCATGAAGAATTCGTTGGATTTGCTGGCACCAATGACACAAAGCTTCCCTTCTTGTATTTCACGAGGAGCGTAAATAAATGCATAATTTTTATCTTTAAGGATCTTATGAATTCCTTCACGAATAGGTATATCTTGAAATTCTATCGTAACGGCTTCGCCGCTTAGTTCATGAACCCATATCTTGGATTTACTTTGCGACATGATCTCTTTTAGTACCTCTTTTAATGGAGAATTTTTTAGCTTTGCCGATAATCGTCCATCGCTGAACCTGATGCCAAAAGCTTCTTCTTCTGCCGGCGTCTCTGCCCGGAGGATCTGATGCGGGTTACCAGGAGAAGCAAGCAAAAACACGAGCGCCGTAAGAATACCAACAAAGACAGCCTTTTTTATTCTGTGGTAAAAAGTAATCATAGTTATTTACCCCCAATAATATTCATTAATAACCTTTTCCCCTTCTCCATAATCTCTTTTGTCTTTCCTTCCACGTTAAGGCGGAGGAATGGTTCGGTATTAGATTTTCTGACATTGAACCACCAGGTATCGTATTGCACGGTAATGCCATCCAGATAATCTATCTTTCCATTTGAAAATTCTTTCTCGATTTCTTTAATTTTTGCATCTTTATCGTCTACTTCGAAATTAATTTCTCCTGTAGAATAATACCGCTTCAGTGGCGCAATAATATTTGAGAAAGGGACGCGCTTGGCGCTCAGGATCTCCAGCACCATAAAGAAAGCAATCATTCCGGAATCTGAATAGTAATTATCTTTAAAATAGTAATGCCCCGAGAGTTCTCCTCCAAAAATGGCCTTTTTCTCTCTCAGCGTAGCTCTCATGTAGGCATGGCCAACACGCTCGCGATACGGTACACCACCTGCGGCCTTTGTTTCTTCCGGTACAATCCAACTCGAACGGAGGTCATATAAAATAGCTGACCCTTTTTCTTTCTCTAACATTTGCTTTGCAATCAGGGCTGTAATAATATCACATCCGATTGCCCGCCCCATCTCATCCACAAATACACACCTGTCTGCGTCTCCATCAAATGAGACCCCGAGGCTTGCCCTTGTCTCACGTACCTTATTTTGTAAATCAAGAAGGTTTTCAGGCTTCAGGGGATTGGGATCGTGGTTAGGAAAATTCCCATCAAGATCAAAATAAAGGGGAATAATCTCGATGGGAAGCCCTTCGCAAACCAGGGGAATTATCTTGCCAGCCATACCATTTCCGGCATCAACCACAATACGAAGGTGTCTGAGGTTTTTAGCAAATCGCAGAACGTGCTTCTTATAATCCTGAAAAATATCACCCAGAATAACCTTGCCTAGCTGTTCTCCGCGGGGCGGATGATACTGTTTTGTCAGTTTTGCAATGCGATCTATTCCCGTCTCAAAACTAACAGGAATGGCCTGTTCCCGGCATATTTTAAATCCATTATACTCCGCAGGGTTATGAGAAGCAGTGACCATCACGCTTCCATCGTATTTGTAATATCCTACAGCAAAATAGGTCATCTCTGTTGACACGACCCCTACGTTAATGACATTTAAACCAGCGGTACATATACCCTCAACCAGGGCATTGGCAAGTGATTTAGAAGAAGACCTCATATCCCTGCCCACAACAATATTTTTCACATTCGAATTTTCCTGTCGAAAGAATTGTGCTATTGAAAACCCAATTTTTCGCGCCGTCAGGTCATCAATTTCAGCAGGATATTTTCCCCGAATATCATAACTTTTAAAAATACCCATAGACAGTTTAGGCTCAACATCAGATTGGCTTTGACTTGCAGGCTCTACTTTATTTAAGCATACATTACATTTGGGATAACTTACCCTTTGCCTTCCTTTGCATACAGAGTCACTAATCGTGTATGATTCACCCGGGCAGCGATGTTGATTTCCCCGGATATTTTCTATCATGTGTTCTCTTCTCATAAATATTTCTCCCTGAATCTCCGCAGGATAGTTCTTGCTCTTTCTTGTGGGTATGCACCAAACCTGTTGGAGATAATTTTTATTCCTGTCTCAAATTTTACAATCTCTTACAAACAGGATATTCATGGATACCTATACATCAAGCAATCGTTTACCTCTATCAAATGCCTGTTGCAATAATTCCCTTCTTTTATTTACAGCGCCTTTTTCTTCTAATCCGGAACACAACAGTTCACCCGTATACCGTGTATCTAATACATGAAAGAAAGATCGTATTGTTTTTACTGCACCTGTAAACAAGTCCTCTCCTCCATTGCGTGCTGCCGTTGCAATAAGAAAACCCCGGGCAATCCTGCCGCTTTCCCTGATTGGTGAATGTAAAATATATTTCCTGGCCCAAAAAGCCTGACAACGATCAATAAGAGTTTTTAATTGAGCGCTTAGACCCATAAAATAGATGGGAGATGCTACTATAATACCATCTGCTGCTACCAATTGAGAATAAATCTTTTCCATATCATCGTTTATAACGCAGTTACCTTTTTCAAAACACCCGCTGCAGGAATTACAAGGGGCGATATGTAAATCACGGATAATGATCTTTTCTGTATCTGCACCACTTGATGCAGCTCCTTGTATGGCGTGATTGAGTAATATATCAGAATTCCCATGAGCACGCGGGCTACCAAAAATACCAATTACTTTTTTCATATCATATTACTCAGTGAATAGACACGCAATTCTCTTTGTTCTCTTTGTCGCCGGGATTATCATTCAATCCTTGTAATGCATCTTTAAAATAAGTAAGTGTTTTATGAAGTCCATCATTACGTGAAACTTTGGGTTCCCAGCATAAAACCTTCTTTGCCTTGGAAATATCGGGCTGCCGAATCCTGGGATCATCAACAGGAAGCGGATGGAATATGATCTTACTTTTGCTTTCCGTAATGGCAAGTATCTCTTTTGCCAGTTGAAGAACCGTTATTTCTTCAGGGTTCCCGATATTCACGGGATCATGCTCATGAGAGACAAGTAATCGATAGATGCCGTCTACAAGATCAGAAACATAGCAGAAACTTCTCGTCTGAGAGCCATTTCCAAATACCGTGATATGTTCACCTTTGAGCGCCTGATGCATAAAATTAGGCAATGCACGGCCATCTTTCATGCGCATCCTGGGCCCATACGTGTTAAATATTCTTACTATCCTGGTATCCACCTGATGATAACGATGATACGCCATGGTCATTGCCTCCGCAAATCGTTTTGCCTCATCATAAACCCCCCTGGGTCCTATAGGATTTACATGCCCCCAATAATCTTCCCGCTGAGGATGAACTTGCGGATCTCCATAAACTTCAGAGGTAGATGCCAGAAGAAATCTTGCCTTTTTTGCTTTAGCCAATCCAAGACTGTTTAAGGTGCCCAAAGAACCAACCTTCAAAGTCTGTATCGGAAATTCCAGATAATCTAAAGGGCTTGCCGGTGATGCAAAATGCAGCACATTGTCTACGTGCCCATCCACATACATATAATCACTTACATTATGTTTTATAAAGCGAAATTGGCTGTTTCCTATAAGATGAACAATATTTTCCGCCTTACCTGTCAGCAAATTGTCGATACATATAACCTCGTGGCCTTTTTCTATTAAATAATCACACAAATGTGAACCAATAAATCCCGCCCCACCAGTGATTACCGTTCGCATACCGTTAGCCCTCCAAGCACCGTAATTATAATATTATAAAGGAATTACGATGGATTCTACAACATTTTTATTGATATTCAAGTGTGAAATATTATAACCAAACTTCTCTTCGTGGTTGTACGGACTTTTTATCTTATATAATTACTTAAAATAAGGCACAAATCTTAAGGCTTGTACTGAACTTAGCCCAATGATAAAATCTGTTGCATGAAAAAACAAAAAGAACCAAAGAGATACCTTATTTCCTTCGATAGTAATACTACATCCCATGTCTTTACTGATGTGCTGGTGATTGGAAGCGGTTTGGCAGGCCTCAGCGCTGCCATACAGGCTGCGGGGTATGGTTCGGTGCTGGTGGTTACAAAGGATAAAATCGATGAGAATAATACTGCGTATGCACAGGGTGGTATTGCCGTAGTATTATCTGCGCACGACACCGTGATGAAACATATGAAAGATACCTTAGACGCCGGCCAGGGTTTATGCAATACAGCAGCAGTAAGGACCATTGTTAGTGAAGGCCCCAAACAAGTAAAAAAACTAATTGAATACGGAGCAGCGTTTGATAAGGAAGATGATCATTTGATCTTTACCCAGGAAGGCGGACATAGCTTTCCACGCATCATACGCGCACAAGGCGATTCTACCGGCAGAGAAGTGGAACATACCCTTATTCATGTCGCAAGAGAACATCAAAATATCAAGATCTTTGAACACACCTTTACGATAGACCTCATCACGAGAGATAACATATGCCACGGCGCAGTTGCCTGGCACATAAAAAAAGGAACTATGTTGATTTGGGCAAAGCGTACTATTTTGGCAACAGGAGGATGCGGACAGGTCTATCGCGAGACAACGAATCCTGATGTGGCAACCGGAGATGGAGTGGCAATGGCCTACCGGGCGGGCGCAGCCCTCCAGGATATGGAGTTTATCCAGTTTCATCCCACGACATTGTATATTGCAGGAGCAGTGCGATTTCTCATTACTGAGACGGTAAGAGGAGAGGGAGGAATATTACGAAATAAAAAGGGGGTGCGGTTTATGCCAAAATATCATCCCCAGGCTGAACTAGCGCCCAGAGATGTCGTCAGCCAGAGTATTTTAAAAGAAATGCAAAAAACCGACCATACAAATGTGTATATAGATGTCCGCCACATTGCAAAAGACCGGTTATATGCTCGTTTCCCAAAAATCAAAGAAATTTGCGCCTCGTTTGGAATCGATATTGCCAAAGACCTGATCCCCGTGCGTCCCAGCGCCCATTATATGATTGGCGGAGTCAAGGTTAATCGTTTTTCAAGAACCAGCATTCAACAACTCTACGCTTGTGGTGAAGTCGCATGCACCGGAATGCATGGAGCAAATCGGCTTGGCAGTAATTCTCTTCTCGAGGGCTTGGTAACAGGTCACATGGCAGGAGCGGACGCCGGTAAATCAATCCAAAGAACGAAACGTGAATTGATGCCCTACGCTGTTCATGAGTCTGTGGGCTTATCAAAGATTAGCTGGCTGGATTTACATGATATCGGAAATTCCCTTAAGAGCCTTATGTGGAGGGACGCCGGTATTGAACGTGATGAAAGACACTTACTTGAGGCAGAAGAGATGATTGAGATGTGGTGCAGTTATGTCATGGACAAAGAATTCTCAAATACTATTGGGTGGGAGTTACAGAACATGCTTTTAGTCTCTCAGCTCATTGTATCTTTTGCCCGTAAACGGAAAGAATCCCGAGGTGTTCACCATCGCACAGATTATCCTGAAACAGATAATATTCAATGGAAAAAACATACGATAAAAAAATAGTATGGATTTTCTGACAGGGTTTTATCTTCAGAATATATGTTCCTGTCATTTTCCTTGACAACCCTCAATTTTGTCATTAAAGTAAGATGTCTAACAGATGCTGTCTGCCTTTTAACCATTGATTTAGTTATTGTACTCTCATAGACAAGCGATTTTCGATGAAATTTCTGACCGAATACATGACCTTTCATACCAGGAAACGCCGTGAATTTATAAACATCACACAAGAGGTATCCAGGATACTTCTAAAGAGCGGCGTTCAGGAGGGTATGATTTTAGTCTCTGCCATGCATATAACATCAGGAGTTTTTATTAACGATGCCGAACTTGGTCTCCATCGGGATATTGAAGAATGGCTCTTAAAGATAATTCCAGAAGGTCATGACTATTACCATCACAGGACGGGAGAGGTAAACGGGGATGCGCATCTCAGAAATATCCTTGTTGGCCATCAGGTAATCGTGCCGGTAACTCAGGGAAAACTAGACCTCGGCCCATGGCAGCAGGTATTTTATGCCGAATTTGATGGTTTACGCGACAAACGACTCATTATGAAAGTCATGGGCGAATAATACTTTTTAAACAATATCCGGTAACCCGATACGAAAAAAATAAAATCCGAATCGTACAGACACCCTAACGGGGCGTCTTTCTTTCATACCACAATGTTATGAATACAACAGGTACAAAATCTGATAAAAAAATAGGCGAAGAAGCTCCCTGTATTGCGGCCTGTCCAATCCGTCAGGATGCGAGGGACTATATACAACTTATTGCCAGAGGGCGTTTTCAAGAAGCATACCAGCTCGTAAGATCAAGAAACCCCTTGCCTTCGGCATGTGGCCGTATTTGTACCCATCCCTGCGAAACAAAATGCCGGCGGAATAGCACCGAGTCCCCGATTGCCATTGCATGGCTTAAACGTTTTCTCGGCGATAACTTTTCTGAAGAAATCAGAAAAACGCCTATTGAAAAATATCCGGAAAGAATCGCTATTATTGGCGCAGGACCAGCCGGGCTTGCAGCAGCCAATGACTTAGCCCTTTTAGGCTATTCATGTACAATCTTTGAATCCAATTCCACTCCGGGTGGTATGCTCCGTATGGGTGTACCAACCTATCGTCTCCCCAGAACGGCTATTGATAATGACGTTGAATTTATTAAAAAATTAGGGGTTGAAATCAAATATAATACAACTTTTGGCGCGGATATTACCTTCGACAGCTTAAAAAAAGAAGGCTTTTCGGCAATCTTTATCGGCGTGGGACTGCTGGAAAGCCGTACCTTAAATATTGAAGGAGTACAACTTGATGGTGTCATCAGGGGTGTGTCGTTTTTACATGAGGTAAATACCACAGGAAGGGCAAATATCGGAAAGAACGTGCTGGTGATCGGCGGGGGCGCTGTTGCTATGGACTGCGCACGAACGGCATTGCGCCTGAAACCAGATAAGGTATCCGTTGCCTGCCTTGAATCCCGTAAGGAAATGCCAACAACTGATTTTGAAATCGAAGAAGCTGTTCATGAAGGGGTGATACTGCACAACTCTGCAGGTCCAAAACGTATCCTCGGAAAAGACGGAAGGGCAACAGGCTTGGAAACCCTTAAGGTAAAATATGTCTTTGATGAGCAAAAACGTTTCAATCCTGCATTCTACGATGGTTCTGAATCTGTTATTGACGCAGATACCATTATCCTCGCAATAGGGCAGGCATCAAACCTTTCTTTCTTAAAGGGCCAGGAAAGGATTCAAGTGACAAGAGGCGGCACCCTCGTAGTCAATCCAACCACATTCAGCACCGCTCTGCATGGTGTTTACGCAGGGGGCGATATTGTTTTGGGCCGGGGAACCATGACCGAAGGTATGGCACAAGGTAAGAAAGCGGCGCTTGCCATTCACAATGCCCTGAGAAATACAACCCTAAAAGATGAAAAGTGGAATGATAAGACCGCAGTATCCGATATTGCCCCGTCCAGGATCGTTCTTATTAAGAAAGAGCAAAAACAGGAAATGCCCACCATGCCCTCAGGGAAAAGGTTGGATAATTTTGATGAGGTAGAATTGGGATTTTCGATCAATGCAGCCGTAAAGGAGGCGCAGCGATGTATGAATTGCGGCGCAGGCGCCTTCGTGGATGACAACCTCTGCGTAGGATGCCTTACCTGCGTGAGGATATGCCCTTTTGAAGTACCTGAAATTAAAAAGGGAGATACCACAGCTTATATTAATGGAGATTGCCAATCCTGTGGTCTGTGTGTTGTGGAATGTCCTGCCAGAGCCATCAGCTTTAAAACACCTTTGGAAGATCAGGGGAAAGATACCCTTCAGGCTGTATTTCAAGATACATTTATTCAGGGTGTAAAGCCTCTTATTATCAACTTTTATTGCCAATACGGCGCATATAATGAAGATAAAACCGATACCATAAATAATTTACTCTTCTTTCATGTCAGGAGAGTAGGCGTACTGGGGCTTGGCAAGGTGGATCCTTCACTCTACCTGAAAGCCTTTGAATTAGGCGCTCATGGGGTATTGGTAACGGCATGCAAGGACGATACCTGTCATTTTTGTAAAGAGCAGGAGTGGATTGAAAGACGGACAAAATTTACTGCTCAGCTTCTTTCTGGATTAGGAATGGATGCCCGTCGATTTAAGACCCATTTCATTTCTTCACAGAACGGTAAAGAAATCCTTGATATAGCCTTTACCATGATTGAAGAATTAAGAAATATATAACCGAAGAACAGCCACAAAGACACCAAGCCACTAAGAGGAATAGTCTTTATACCTTAGGACTTTGTGGTATTTCTAATGCTTTTAGTATAATTCCGTAAAATTCAGTAATGGATTTTTATTATGATTGTAGCTGCATCAAAACCGTTTCAAGAAATCAAACAGATGCTTTCTGAATTCAGGAAGATCTGTGTGCTGGGATGTGGTTCGTGCGTAACGATATGCCATACCGGTGGCGAAAAACAGGTTGCGGAACTTGCCGCACAACTCAGGCTTTCTGCCAAATTAGATGGCAGACAAATAGAGGTGAAAGAGGATTCAACACTCCGGCAGTGTGAGTGGGAATTTATTGATAATATCAGAGAGGTTATTGAAGATTGTGACGCCGTTCTTTCTATTGCCTGTGGAGTAGGCGTGCAATACATGGCCGAGAAATTTCCCAGGATAAGGATCTTTCCCGGCGTGAACACTACCTTTATGGGCGGACCCACGGAACAGGGCATCTTTTGGGAGCGGTGTGCCGGATGCGGCAATTGTATCCTGGCAACTACCGGAGGACTGTGCCCGGTAAGCCGATGCGCAAAAAGCCTCATGAACGGACCGTGCGGCGGCTCTCAAAACGGAAGGTGTGAAGTATCGCAAGAGACTCCTTGTGTATGGAATCAGATATACGATCAGTTAGATACCCAGCAACTGTTAAAAACGATGGAAATGATCGTACCACCCAAGGATTGGACTACTGGCGCAGAAAACCATCCACGAAAAATGGTTCTTGAGCATTTGGTTGTGAAAAAACAAACTAATGAGGACACAGATTATCACCGATAGAAGAGCTGGTAACTTTATTATATAGTTTCTCGTTTCTCATATCCTGATAATCTGCGTTTATCCGCGTCCCAAAAAAAATTCTCTAGAGTCGATTATGATTGAAAATAGGTCTGATATAAAATCTGGAAGTAATTTAGAAAAACTCCTTCTAAGCGGTCAGTTTGCTGTTACCGCAGAGCTTGGTCCGCCACGGGGTGCTGATCGTTCTGCAATAGAAAAAAAGGCTGAAATATTGAAGGGCTATGGAGACGCTTTTAATATTACCGATTGCCAGACCGCGGTAGTACGTATGTCCAGCATTGCTTCTGGCCGCATAGTTCTGGATGCCGGGATAGAACCGATTATCCAGATGACGTGTCGCGATAGAAACCGTATCGCTATACAAAGTGATTTGCTAGGCGCTGCAGCCCTGGGTTTAAAAAATCTCTTATGCCTGACCGGTGATCACCAGAAGTTTGGAGACCATCCTATGGCAAAGGGTGTTTTTGATATAGATTCGGTACAACTTATCCACATGGTAAAGACGCTTCGTGACGAGAAGAGATTCCAATCCGGCCAGGAATTGAAGGCATCAGAGCCGAAATTCTTTATCGGTGCAGCTGAAAATCCCTTTGCTGATCCCTTTAAATTCCGTGCTGTTAGGCTTGCCAAGAAGATTGCTGCAGGCGCTGACTTTATTCAAACTCAAATCATCTATAATGTCAAAAAGTTTCATGAGTGGATGAACATGGTTGCCGATATGGGTCTCCACGAAAAGGTGTTCATCCTGGCCGGCGTGGCTCCGCTCAAGTCCGCAGGCATGGCTAAGCATATGAAGCATAATGTTCCCGGTATGGATGTACCCGATGAGGTGATGAGCCGTATGACAGCCGCCTCCGCTGCTAAGAAAGGGAAGGAAGAAGGTATCAAGATATGCTTAGAAGTGATAGAACAAGTGAGAGAGATAAAAGGTGTTGCCGGTGTCCATGTTATGGCAGTTGAATGGGAAGAGGCCGTCCCTGAAATTATTCAGCAAGCCCGTTTATTCCCCAGGCCTACCGTATAACTTAAAATTAAATAAACCTCAGAGAATCCCGGAGAAAAGGATAAATCATCACGGATTACAAGAATTAAACTGAAAGCAGAAGATCCCCGATACAACACATTCTCATACTATCTTCGTGACTATTCGTGTAAATTCCTGGCTCCATTACGAACCTGGCGTCTTTTTAACCCATCTGAAAAATCTGTGGTTGCCTTTAAGACCTGCAGAGCTTCTCCTGCAACGTATGCCGAGCCGGTAATACAAATCAAATCATCCTGAGAAGCTATCTGTTTTGCTGCAACTACAGCATCTTGAGTGGTATGAAACATCTTCGCTTGTTTTCCACAGAGTCTTTCTACCCTTTGATACAACTCCCGTGGTAAAGCCGCACGTGGATTTTTGCTCTTCGTCACCATAATGAAATCTGCCACGGTAACAATCTCCTGTAAGATATTATCCAGGTCTTTATCCTGAGCAAGACCCAGAATCAATAGTAACTTATTATACGTAAAATTTTCCAACAGGGTATTTTTAAGGAATCGCATAGAATCCACGGTATGGGCATAGTCCAAGATAATCAGGGGCTCTTTCCCAACAATCTCAATCCGTGCAGGACAATGTACCTGCACGAGGGCATTTCTAATTGTCTCATCACTCATTGAAACGTAGCCTCGGTCTTGTAAGATTTCTAATGCACCGAAGGCCAGAGCACAATTCTTTGCCTGGTGAGTACCGATAAGAGGTAAAAAGATACTATCATAGGTACGTCGCCAGGTTTTTATTTTACATACCAATCCCCTTGTCTCTTCAGCAATCCTTCCCTTATCAAATGTATTAGCTTTCCCTTCCCCAGGGGAGGACGAGGAGCACCTTCCCCCTTTTCTAAAGGGGGATCGAGGGGGATTATGTACAGAACTTTGGCTGTGCTTGCAGAACGCTATACCATTTCCATCTACACTTCTTACCTCTTCAATCCAAATATCCCTTCCAAGTAGATACAATGTAGCGCCCTTCTCTTTGCATACCCTCTCTATTACAGCAAGGGCTTCAGGGTCTTCTACAGCAGAGATAACAGGAATCCCTTGTTTAATAATCCCTGCCTTCTCATAGGCAATACTTGAAAGGGTATTACCTAAGATAGCTGTATGGTCAAAACCAATATTCGTAATAATCGATACCTGCGGTATCACAACATTCGTGGAGTCAAGACGCCCGCCTAGTCCTACTTCCAGCACCGCCATGTCTATATGCTTTTTTTTAAAATACAGCATACATACTGCAGTCAGAATTTCAAAAAATGTGGGGGATGCAGATGGACTTGTCTCGCGCAAATGCTGGATATATGGACGGAGTTCATTCAGGTTATCAGTAAAATCGTCTTCAGATATATTCTGGTGGTTTAGTTGAATACGTTCCTTTAGATCAACCAGATGAGGAGAGGTGAAAAGTCCCGTCTTAAGACCTGCATGTTCCAGGAGAGTTGCTATCATAATAGAGGTAGAACCTTTCCCTTTTGTGCCTGTTATATGAACGCTTGGAAATGCCCTGTGTGGATTTCCCACACACTCAAGCATTCTCACCATTCTATCAAGATTGAATGTCGATGCGTTATACTGATAACTGATCAGCTTCTCATAATCGATAGCCTTATAGAGAAAGGCCTGAGCTTTTTCGTATGATTGAAGACCTATTTTGTTCCTCTTGTTATCCATAATTTTTTCTTATCTTAATGAACTATATGCATGTCAAATATGTCTGTTATGGCCTAAACAAACCAAGGTATTTTGATAAAGCAAACAACCGGTTACGGGCAAATCCAGTAATTTCCTGAAAAAGTCCTAATCGTTGAAAATCTTTTACCAGTGCGTTAGCGGAAGGAAATGTTATGTTAAGATTTTCAGCAATTTGATTAGCATTTATAATGGGGCTTGAGAATAAAATCTTCAATAATTCCTGAGCTATTTTTGCACGTCGTCCAAGGGTTAATATTTTAGCCTCGTAATCTTGTCGCAATGTAATAATTTTCTCAAAGGTCATTATCCCATTCTTGGCCGTCTCTATAACCCCGGATAAGAAGAATTTAATCCATTGCTCAATATCATTCGATGACCGGACCAATGTTAGCGAATCATAGTATGATCCTTTATTTCGCTCGAAAAAATCTGAAAGATAAAGAGTAGGTTTTCGTAAAATTTTTCGCTCTACTAATTGCAACGTAATCAACAACCGTCCAATCCTTCCATTACCATCTAAAAAAGGATGTATGGTCTCAAATTGATAATGGCCCATAGCTATTTTGATTAGATACGGAATATAGAGATTTTGGTTATGCCAAAATTTTTCCAAATCGCTCAACAATTCAGGAAGCTCATTATGATGAGGTGGAATAAAAAAGGCATCTTGCAAACTTGATCCACCAATCCAATTCTGGCTTATTCTTATATCACCAGGACGTTTATGTTTTCCTCTTACACCCGAAAGTAAAATTTTATGAGTCTCTTTCAAAAGCCGCAGAGAAAGTGGCAACGTATTAAGTTCACTAACTGTATGGTTCATAGCTTTTATATAATTTTGCACTTCCTCCCAATCATCCCTTCTCTCTGGATTGATTTCCTCTTCCGGTAATAGCGCTTCATCAATTTCTGTGCGGGTTCCTTCAATACGACTCGAAGTAGTTGCTTCCTTAACAACATGCATTTGAATAAAAAAATTTACATCTGGAATAAGCGAGGAATACGCATTCAGTTCTCCCAACATTCTTCCTGCCTCTTCCAAAAGAAGAGTAATCTTCTCATCACACCATGTAAAAGGCTTATTAATGAGTGAAGGACTGAAGCTTTTATAATGGTATTGCTGCCTATAGGTACCAGCAAAAAATGTTTTTTCTCTTTGTATCATATGCATAAACTTTTAATAAGAAAATTTATATTAAAAGTTTACCAAATAACTTTTAATATATCAACACTTATTAAAAGTTCCATTATTTTCAAACATAGCATGAAATGTAAGGCCATTAGTTGACTTTCAACTCATAAAAATGGTATATATGTAGTACTTTTGTTGTAAAAGTTTCAAAATCGTTACCTCAATTACAGGAGTATAAGTTATGGGTACCTTTGCTTTGGATTCCATTACTGTTAACTATATTAAATCAATTACCTCTGGTAGTGTGTACGATCGCGGATTTCTTTATTACAAGAATGGCCGTGTCCGCAATATAAAATATTGTTATGGAGAATTAACGGCAGAGGTTACCGGAAGCGAATTAGATCCCTACCTTGTTGAAATCTTTTCTGATGAAGATGAAATCTATGATATACAATGCACCTGTTTATACGCCTCTGAAGGAAAAACATGCAAGCACACGGTTGCAACATTATTACAATGGATTGAAAATCGGGATAAAAAAAATGCTTATCATTTACTGGCGCCCAGACAACGCACAGGTTTCAATCCGTTGCCATTTGAAATACCGAAATTAAAGCTGACAGCAGATGATAATTTTCCTCTTTATAATCACGATAATCCTGCGCATATTTTAGGTAAAATATTTTCTGAACTCGATAATTTCAATCTTAAGGTAGATTTGCTCAATGGCGGGCCACAACTTGAACTTAAGCTCGTCTCTCATGGAGGGGATGAAACCGTGATGCATATCTCACCGGAAAAAAGTCCACGTGTTTTTGAGAAATTAACAGAGATGCGGAGTTCTGATACGATAGAATTATCAGAGCGGGTAATTCAGGCAAAGCTCTACAAGACTCCCCTCATTCCCCATCTTCACGCTGATGTGAACGAACAAGGACACATCGAATTATCCCCCATCCTAAAGATGAAAGGTTCTGGCAAAAAGAACCAAACGTTTCTCTGGGAACAGTTACGCGCGCAGAGAATAAATACCCAGTGGATATGGCATAATAACAGCTATAGGCATCTTGCGCCTATCCCTCATAATCTTATCCCTTACTTTAACAACGAAAAGCCACTTATATATAAGGGAAAAGAGGTTGTTGACTTTCTGAAAAACGATTTTCGTCAATTGCTCCTTGAACACTCTTTTAATCCCTCTGACCGGTTAAAGCGCGTTGAACTTCATCGCAATCCTAATATTTCCTGTATGCAGGTCGAGGTTTGCGATAAAGATTGGCTCTGGCTCGATCCCACCTATAAAATTGGGAAGCACACCATTACACTTCCGGAAATTCTCGCATGTATCGATAACGGCCATTGCATCCAAAAGGACATGGATTATATAGAGATCCCAAAGGATATCATGGACCTTTGGCAGCGTGGTAACGGCGCCATTGAAAATGGACGGATAAAGATGCCAAAACTAGGCTATCTGCGTGCCAGGGCAGAATGTGGCAAGGATGTAAAGGTCGCCGCATGTGAAGAAACGAAGAAATTTTTGATGAGCTTTGATCGGATTACTCCACCGCAGCCTGCGCCATCCGTTACCTCTTACAAGGGAGATTTGCGTGCCTATCAGCGCACAGGTTATGATTGGCTCTGGTTTTTGCATACAAATAACTTTCATGGTATCCTGGCCGATGAAATGGGGCTTGGCAAGACACACCAGGCAATGGCATTGATCCTTGCAGCCTTACAAAAGGAATCAGGTTTACCAAATCTCATCATCTGTCCAACCTCTGTGCTGGATCATTGGCAATCCAAGTTTCTGGCCTACGCCCCTGAATTAACCTTAGCTCTGTTTTATGGGAAAGAAAGAAATATCCTCCTTTCAAACAACCTTCCTTCGGTTGTATTAACTACCTACAGCATCCTTTCCCGTGATGTGGAAAATCTCAATAAGATTCAATGGAACTACATAGTATTGGATGAGGCCCAAAAGATCAAGAACCATACGACACAGATGAGTATGGCAACAAAATCCCTCAAGGCACAACACCGCCTGGCGCTCACAGGCACCCCTATTGAAAACAGGCTAACAGAGCTATGGTCAATCTTCGATTTCCTCATGCCTGGTTATTTGGGAAGCATACAAGATTTCAGGTTACGCTATGAGAATCCCATTACAAAATATCAGGATGATGAAAAACGCCAGGTATTAAAGAGGATTATCCATCCCTTTAAATTACGACGACTCAAAAAAGACGTCCTGACCGAGCTACCTCCCAAAACTGAAGAGAAACGGTATTGTACTTTATCACCCATCCAAATCATTATGTACAGAGACTTAATTAAAGAACAGGGAAGCAAGCTCATTATGAAATTACGTGACGAGAGCAAACCGGTAGAATACATTCATATCTTTGCCCTGCTTACCAAACTAAAACGACTCTGTAATCATCCCAAACTCATATTGAATGGAAGAACACCAAAAGGTACAACCTCCGGCAAGTTTGAACTTTTTAAGGAGATCATGGAAGAAACGATCGAGGCGGGAGAAAAGGTTGTCGTCTTCTCTCAATATCTGGAGATGCTGGACATCATGGGTAATTGGCTCCATGAGATTGGCGCCAAATATGAGACCCTGCGGGGCAATACCAGAGACCGTGGAAAGGTCATCGCCAGATTCCAAAATAATCCTGATTGCAACGTCTTCTTAGGAAGCCTCATGGCAGGCGGTTTAGGTATCGACCTCACTGCTGCCTCAGTCGTCATCCATTACGACCGGTGGTGGAATGCCGCCCGCGAAGACCAAGCCACCGACCGCGTCCACCGTATCGGACAGAATCGCGGGGTCCAGGTATTCAAACTCATCACCAAGGGTACTCTGGAAGAAAAAATCGACACCATGATCACCACGAAAGCCACTCTCATGGATTCTATTGTTGAATCAGACGATGCGGTGTTCAAGGCATTTTCGAGGAAGGAATTGATTGAGTTGTTGACGTTTTGAAACTGAAAGATTACCATAATAGGCAATAAACAAACCGTCAATCTTTACAATTGATGCGCATTAACTCTCCAGTAAATAGAAATAATGTCCATAAACCAGTTTCCTAAATTTATCAAAGATCATTGTGAAATTCATGAATGGCGCCATGCCTTAGCAATACTGCGACAAGACTTCATGTCCGAGTATAATGATATATGTGATGTCTTAACACGATTTCAGTTAAAAAAGAGTTGGATTACAATTGGAGGAGGAAGAAAGTCAAAGGTAGCCGACTGGATCGATTGTGAACTATTTCAAAAAGGATGGAAACCAAAAAATTTTGATACAAAAATTACTGTCGATGATAAAGAAATGATATCTCCAACGCATGAAGTTGATTGTTTCAAGAACCGTGTCGCACTTGAAATAGAGTGGAATAATAAGGATCCTTTCTTTGATCGTGATTTGAACAACTTCCGTTTGTTGTTTGATCTTCGTGCAATTTCCGTTGGGGTAATAATAACCCGTTGCGATGAATTGCAGGAGATTTTTGATAACCTTGGCCGTGGGGCATCATATGGAGCTTCTACCACACACATGTCTAAGCTTCTTCCGAGAATTCAAGGCGGAGGCGGCGCTGGATGCCCACTCCTTGTTTTTGGCATTAGGAGAAATCTTTATGAAGAAAATTGTTAGTGTTATACAACCAACAGCAGCACAAGATTTTATATCTAAGATCCACGACCTTTATTCTACCATTCTCGCCGATCCACCTTGGCGTTTCGATAATCGAACAGGAAAGATGGCTCCTGAACACCAAAGGTTACTTCGTTATCCAACGATGACCCTTGAGGAGATTTGTGAGATACCGGTATCTCAAGTTGCTGCTGCGAACTCGCATCTTTATCTCTGGGTGCCAAATGCTTTACTCGCCGAAGGTCTTGAAGTAATGAAACGTTGGGGTTTTACATACAAGACCAATGTCATTTGGTATAAAATCAGAAAGGACGGAGGTCCTGACGGCCGAGGGGTTGGTTTTTATTTTCGTAATGTTACAGAACTCATTCTATTTGGTATTCGCGGACACATGAGAACACTTCAACCCGGACGAACTCAGGTAAACATTATTTCATCTCAGAAGAGGGAACATTCCCGAAAACCGGATCAGATTTACGATCTTGTTGAAAGCTGTTCGCCTGGCCCTTACTTGGAATTGTTTGCTAGGTTTAGGAGAGAAGGATGGAATCAATGGGGAAACGAAAATATGGAAGAGAACAGCTTCAATGGAGTTGCACGAAAAAAAGACCATGCTGCCATTCAGATGAGATTGTTCGAACCACCAATTCAATGTAAAGCCAAAAAGAGGTGTTAAATGGCAGGAATAAAACAGCAAGTTATTCAGATGATCCAGTCCTTGCCTGATAATGTCACTATTGATAATATATGGCAGAATTATATTTCAAGCTACAGGTTGATGCTGGATTAAAGGAACTGGATGAGGGAAAAGGAATACCCCACGAAGAAGTTGAAAAACGAATATCAAAATGGCTTACAAAAAAATAGCCTCCAAGGGCGGCTTCTAATTTTGAAGGCATATGCACCTATATTGGTAAAGATTCAGAATATTATGCTTCACTATTTGCAAAGAAAAAAAACAATCAATCGAAAGAAAAAATAGCTCGTAAGATTGGATTAATCGAAACGAAATCTAACATCAAATATGGCATACCGTATTATTTTATTTAGATTACATAATGCTGCATACTATACAGAAGAAAGTGTTTTCGTATGCTAACGCAGTCTAAAAATGTTAATGCATTTAAACAATCGATAGCTCTGAGCAAGGTTGAACACCTTGATCGAGAGTTATATCATTACTTCAAGGACAAATTTCACCTTGACCTTTGTTTGTCCCGTTCAATCGTTAGTTTTCAGGCCAATAAGAATAGAGAAGTTTACCGATGGTATAAATACAAAGAAGCGTTCTCCGCTTCCTTAGTCGAATATCTGCTTGAAAAGTACAATATCGTTAATGGCACAATGCTGGATCCATTTGCCGGCAGCGGAACTTCTTTGTTTGCCGCTAGTGCACAAGGAATAAACGCAGATGGAATCGAATTGTTGCCGATTGGCCAACAAATAATCAACACGAAAAAAATACTAGCGTTAGACTTCACACAAGATGATTTTAATACCCTTAAACGGTGGTTGCTCGAACAACCATGGGAAAAATCTAAGTTACGAATACCACTGAACGAATTACGCATTACGAAAGGCGCATATCCAGAACAAACAAAAGAAGCAATCGAAAAATACTCAGGCGCATGCGAACAAGAGAATGAACGCATTCGAACAGTTTTGCAATTTGCTTTATCGTGCATTTTGGAATCGGTGAGCTATACACGCAAAGATGGTCAATATCTACGCTGGGATTACCGGTCTGGTAGACGACAGGGTAAAAAACCATTCAATAAAGGAACTATTCTCAGCTTTACGAAGGCTATTTGCGATAAAATAGATGAGATCATTTTTGACTTACAAACCAGAGGAAAACAGAAAACACTTTTTACCTCAAAACATTCACACGGTACGATCCATCTCTATAGTGGTTCATGTCTTGATATCTTGCCGATTATTCCCACAAATACGTATGATGCAATTATTACTTCACCTCCATATTGTAATCGATACGATTACACACGCACGTACGCTTTAGAACTTGCCTTACATGGGACAAGTGAAAAAGGATTAGTACATCTCCGGCAACACATGCTTAGCTGCACGGTTGAAAACCGTGCCAAAGACTTGCTAAAGATAAATCCACAGTGGTTAGAGGCCATTACTGTTGCTGATCATCAAGAACTGCTACAGTCCATCTTGAAATACTTAGATGATCAAAAAGCACAAGGTATGCTCAATAATAATGGTATTCCCAGAATGGTTCGAGGCTATTTTTATGAGATAGCTTGTATAATCGCTGAATGTTCAAGAGTAATAAAACCTAAGTCTCTTTTATTTATGGTGAACGATAACGTTCGATATGCGGGAGCCGGTATTTCAGTAGATATGATACTTTCCAACATTGCAGAGAAGTTGGGGTTTCAGATAGAAAAGATCTTAGTATTACCTAATGGCAAAGGGAATAGCAGTCAACAGATGGGCAAGCACGGACGCGAATTGCTCCGAAAGTGTGTTTATGTTTGGAGAAGAACCTGATGCGCAGGTCGAATCTGCCGCATGTAAAGTCGAGCAAAGACCTTGAGACCACGTATGAGGCTGTCCGTGCAGGTTTTGTAGCACAGGCCTTAGAGAAGAACAGACAGGCTACTCCGTATGTTGAAGAAGCAAGGGCATTAAAAGTTGCCGCTTCAACTGCTAAAACACCGTCTGATTTGCTTAACATTCCTGATATACAATCAGCCCTATTAACTGCTGCCGGTGTATCAGATAAGGCAAACAACCATCTACTGTCAAAGGATAAGGAAGAAGCAATAAAAGGGCTAATTGATAATTTTCTTGAGCCAGCAGGAAAAAAGTTTGTTGAAGAACTCGTTTTCAGATTTTTGCTGATACGTGGAGATACCTTGGACGGCTCAATGCGGAACATCGGTGGGGTTTTAGCCCAGCGGAAGTTGACTCGGTCTATCATTTCTGCACTCAAGATTGCTGGCAAATCATATGAGTTGCTTCATTCTGAAACAAATACATGGATACCTATGTCAGAGAATGATGCAGAAATTGAAATATTTGTAAAAGGAATCAGTTGGAAAAAAGATAATGAAAGCCGTACAGCACTCTTTAATTTATTCGTACCCATCGTTGGCAACAATATTGACTTGTGTTTATTCAATTGTGCGCCAAAAAACTTTTCTAATAAGAAAATTGGCAAAGATACAACAAATTCTCCTCATGCGTATATTGCACTTGGAGAACTAAAAGGAGGAATAGACCCTGCTGGCGCTGATGAACACTGGAAGACTGCATGGACAGCGCTCAGCAGGATTCAAGATGCATTTGCAAAGTCCAGACACAAACCTTATCTTTTCTTTATAGGGGCAGCCATAGAATCAAAAATGGCAACAGAAATCTGGTATCTGTGAAAAAAGACATACTTACCAATGCCGCAAACTTAACCGATGATAACCAAATAGCATCTTTATCACGTTGGCTGTGTAATCTATAAAGCTTAAAAATATTTAGGATGGTCAAACAAAGTTGACCTCAACAACTTAATATGGCAAGATAATTTTGAATAGTATTTATGAAAATTTCGCCCGATACTTGCGGTCTAAATAAATTGTTTGATAATCAAACTCAAGATAGAGTTCGCCTTGAGTCAGAATATTTTATATATCTCTGTTTATAAAAAGGAGTATCTTATGTTAAAAAATATCTTACTGAATTTTACCTTGTTAGCCACGCCCTTTATTTCTCTCGCTTTTGCTGATGGAAAGGAAATCCCGGCAGTGATTCAGTGGGAAAAGGGACTTGATGAAGCAATTGCTAAAGCAAAGACAACCGGAAAACCAATTCTTCTCGATATTTTTATGATCGGCTGAGCAAGCTGTGAATCTCTGGATACCGTGACGTATCCTCATCCCGCAGTTATTGACTATATCAATAAACATTTTATTCCTGTACGATATAATATACAAACGAACCCCGATATTAAAAATACCTATCGGCTCCTCTGGGCGCC
Organism: Candidatus Jettenia sp. AMX1; assembly: GCF_030263775.1. Lineage (NCBI taxonomy): Bacteria > Pseudomonadati > Planctomycetota > Candidatus Brocadiia > Candidatus Brocadiales > Candidatus Brocadiaceae > Candidatus Jettenia > Candidatus Jettenia sp. AMX1. The sequence goes on along the minus strand of NZ_SZPP01000003.1, from coordinate 9,611 downwards.
AACGGTGATAGTTCTGGATTTGAACGGTACAGACTATCATCGGTTTAATGGCTTCTTACCGCCTGATGAATTTATCCCTCAGCTAGAGTTTGGGATCGCTAAAATGGCTTTAGAAAAGCAGGATCTGAAAGCAGCAAAAATACAATTCACCAGCGTAGTGGAAAAATACCCGCAAAGCGATATTGCCCCGGAAGCTCAATATTGGGTTGGTGTTGTTGATTTTCAACTCACCAATGATGTAAGCACAGAAATCAATGCGTGGAAAAAAATACAAGAGCATTATCCGGGCAGCATATGGGCAAGGAAGGTGTCAGGGGCGATCTCATGTGAAAAGGAGTAAATAGGGTACGATTCTATGCAAGATACAACAAAATACAAGCTGTAAATCTAACAGTAACAGAGAATCGGTTTTATGAAGTATCTTGAATTTATTCATGAAAATTCTGTAAAATATTGAAATGGAAAAAATACTATGGGACGAAAGTTTTAGTGTCGGCGTTCGGGACCTTGATGAACAACATAAACAAATCATCATCATGGTAAACACCTTAATTGAGATGAATGATACAAAAGTCGATTCAGAAATTATCTCGGATACATTAACAAAAATGACCCGGTACGCCACTGATCATTTTAACAAAGAAGAACACTATATGCTCGAATATGGTTATCCGGAGTATTCATTACAAAAAAAACAACATCAGGAATTTAAGAGAAAAACTGTTGATTTTTGTATGGAAACGATGATCCACAATACGGCAGTCCCGATAGCAATATTCACGTATTTAAAATCGTGGTGGACGAACCATATACTGAAAGATGATATGAAGTACAAAAAGTTTTTCAACGAGAGAGGACTAAAGTAATTAAAATCAATTCCTGCATACCACAGTTGTTTATTTCTTCTCTATTTGGACAGTAACATTCGTCCCATGGGAAGTAACATCAAACACGGGCGATAACTTACTTAATGCCTTTAGTCTTTCTACATTTTCAGCGTCTGTCTTTACTTTAAAGTTAACCCGTATGTTCTCGTAACCTTTCCTGACTTCATTTGATAATCCCAAAAAGCCCCGAAGGTCAATATCACCCTCCAGCTCCGATTCTATCTCATCCAATTTGATACCCCGAATAGCAGCATGGTAGACCATAGTTGAAGTCAGACAGGCTGCCAGTGCATTAAGAAGGTGTTCCACAGGATTAGCGCCAAGATCTTCTCCTGCAAGAACGGGAGGTTCGTCCGCCTCTAAGGTAAATGGTTTATTGTGAGGAATATTTTTATTAGCGCCGTAAAAATCCTTGACAGTCGAGCGATTATGACCGCCGTTGATCCATTTGTTATTTATATGAAATTTGAATTTAGCAAGCTCAGGATTGCCTTTTATGGCATTGACCGTATCCTCAATCATGCTAACGTTTACTCCATTTATTACTTTTTGCTCTGATATGGTTTTTTGTTCTGTCATCTTAGCTTACCTCCTAAATCGTAAAAATGAAACCCGGCTTCAGTGGCATGAGAATGCCGTTTATTGAAAGTACTTGCTTGACCAAACGTGTGCTTTTTTCCCTGTTACTGCATCAAAGCGGATTTTTAGAGAAGACATTTATTGAAGGGGCACTTCTCGTTTACTGGTAATTACTCAGATTAATTTTTAAATTATCATGAATATCTGTATGAATCAAATATATTTTATTTTTAATTATCACTCAAAATACATGAGGCCTTCGGTTTTTTTCCTCATGAGTAAATCACGAATGAATCAGACGGGGCCATGAGGATGCCAACAGGCCATATGCGTAGCATGGGTTTTCAAATATGCCCCAGGCTTATAGAACGTATCATAAAATTCCAGATCCAAATGATGCGCCTGCAGGTAGGTAATAACAAAGATCGATGGTACCGTACCCGGAAATTTGCCGAAAGTATCAAAGACATATTGGGCCTGCCAGGCCACACACTCCCTGAACTCCTCACTGTGTACCTGGGCGGCAGACCGCACCTTCCCAGAGTCTTTCCAGAGACCGGATGTATCGGGATGAAATGGACCGCCGGGACCAAACTTGCGCTTACATATTGCCTCTACGGCTGCACGCATATCCTGATAATGAGGAGGACAGAAACCTTCCATAACGCCCTCTAAGCCGGTAGGATTAGGATAAGGCCAGCGCTTATCTGAATCGTATCGAAATCCCAGGCCGGGAACACCTGCACTGCTGTTTGTACCAAGCACACTGAAGGGGTCAAGGCCGTTGAACATCCAGCCTCCCAGACCCATTGCCTGCAATATAAGGGTACCAGCGTAGCAACTCGTCGACAGTTCAGCCGTGAGTTCGGCAAGGGACCATTGCTCCACAAACGTCAAAGGCCAGACATTGTTTACGTCTACAATGTTTTTAAACCTTTCCACCCCTGGAATGGAACACCTATGTATGTCATCCGTAAGGACGAGGCCATTTTGCAGCATATAGCAAAGAACGAGGAGAACGTGCTGCGCGAGGTCTCCAACAGGGATAACGAGAAGCGTTCCCGGGTGATTGGCAACCCAGGTATTATGCGCCTCTGTATACGGTACTACCGGTGGTAAGCCAAGCCGACCATCCTGAATTTTTCTGATGTAACTCTTCAGAACATGAAGAATCCCTTCGGGTTCAAGACTACCGTCCTCTTCCCTTTCAGCAAAGGCCGGGGCATCACGGATATCCAGCACATACACTCCTTCGTCATCTGTGAAGAAAGTCATGCTCGTATGAAAACCCGCCGATGAAGGAAAGGTACGGCCGCCAGCCGCACCGGTATAATTTGATAGGAACGGCGCATACCGACGAGCGCGACAAATCATATCGTGCCAGCTTGTATTGGTGCCGCATGCAGCCACCACAAGAAGTTTCTCCAATTCAGAGAGAGGTATGGAAGAATGTCGCGACTTGTAAGCAAATACGCCATCAGGAATCTCCGCACCCAGAAAAAACCGCCGGGAACGGCGACCTAACAGGGCCTCAATGAGACCGAAACCAAGCATATCCTGGAAACCCGGGGGTACAGTTGCTTTCTCCATAAGAACCTCCTTTTCGTTTACTATTCACTGTTGGGACACTTAACATAAAACAGAGATATAAAAAGCTATCTTCGAAGCTAAAGTATGGATCAATTGGCAGCGGTCCTTTATCCTATTATTGAACCAAACCTCCTCTCATTAAAGTTGCTTATTGTTATATAACCTAGCAAATTGCTCACCAAAACAATATGGAATACCCGTATCATAAATTGGGAAATTTACCTATCGCCTGATTATATCCCCGCTTTCACTGCTCTGCAAATTCTTGCTGTTGAGTTTGCTTTGCTTAATTCAATGTATAGGAATTTCAATATTTGGTGTAGAGACGAAGCATTTGCCGTTCAGAGTATACATAGCATTTTAGGCCAATAACGGCAAATGCTTCGCCCCTACGTCTGATCACAAACAAAGTCGCTGAAGGCCTATTTTAACTTTACATAACTACCATTGGTTTCAAGATATTTTGCATGATAAAATCGGCAAAAGATGATAAAATTTGTTATACAATAAATAAGGCTGCCTTATAGCAGTAACAATGTAGGGCGAGGCTTTAGCCTTGCCCTATATAATGATAAACATTAAAACTATTACGAGGTAAAAAAACATGAGAAAAATAACTCCAATTCTTATTATTACCATAATTGCCTTTTCCGGATTTAGCTACGCCCAGGACTCTCCGAAAGCAGTAGTAGAGAAATACCTTGAGGCGGTAAGGAACAACAACTACGATACAGCCTATTCCTACATCTCGAAAACCGATACTACCATTATCGATTGGCTGGAGCTTATAAAATATGTAAGAAAGATAACGCCGCCAAAGCTAACGGAGGTTATTGATCTTGCCCATAGTGCAGTACAACAGGAGATAGTAGATACATCAATACGTGATACTACCGCTTTCGTAAAAACCCAGTCTATTATTCCGGACATGGAAGAAACCCTGCGGGTTACACAAGACCCTGAGGGTATAAAGTTCCTTTTACAGCATGGTGGATTACCGGTAAAGGAAAAACCAGGAGAGTGCACATTAGTGGTAGAGGATGGCAGTTGGAAGATTTCAAAGGTTAGGGGTGTTTCCTCAGATCAGGCAGCAGAGATTGCCACTGACTTTGCAGAACTCATTCTCGGCAAGGATGAAGCTAAAATAATACGTGAAAAAATCAATGAATTCATGAGGAAACGGGAAGGAGGTATTTAACCCGGCGCGATTGCAGGACACCGGTATCAAATTCCACCAATATTAACACAGGCGCAGCAACAACTAGCCTGGTTGAAGACGTTCTGGATATTTTCGGTATGCTTATGCTTATAATGTAATAGGTTAAACAGTCCTGTCTCGTGTTCAGTCCTAACGAATATCATTATGCAACATTTCCGTTCCTGCTGATACTCAATTTAGTGTTTTGGTATAGCTTTCTTCTTATGGTAATATTTTTTCACAGCAAAAATATAAAATAGCAGGTTAATAAAACTATGTATGATTTAACAAAATTTGCCTTACAGGACATGACAAATTGTGGAGATGCATTGCAGCAATTTGAGTCAAAAGCGAAGAACATAGAAGAATTAACCAACTTGATGGTTCGCTATTTATACGACCATCTTATCGATAAACAAACAGGTGAAAAATCCTGCGCTCTCGTCCGTTTTTTCATGACATATCCTTACGCAAGCCTTGATAGTGAACTGCGCCAATTGACTGATAAGGCGCTCCATGGACAGACCGCTCCGCAAGAAATGAAATGCCTGATTCTTATGGCCACTGCGGGAATACAACCTGAATGGAATTCGATAAAACTTTCGAAAGAACACCGGGTACTTCCTCTGCTGAATGAACAAATGCTAAAGCAAAACCTGATGGTTTATCAATTTATTTATCAGCTAGGGATAGGGGTTACCAATATATTGAATCCCGATCCAAGTCTTGCAATTGAGTTAGAAAGTAAGATTTTCAATGTATATTATGTGCCTGACGCCATTGGAAGTCCCTATATTCCTGCTCAGCATGAATTTGTAGTTCCATTCGGAATTAAGTCTGCATTGGGATTTGGAGGTATGTTGCCCACGGGAAATTTATTTTCGCTAATTTTATTTTCTAAAACAAAGATTCCCCGTGATACCGCTGACATGTTCAAAGGCATTGCATTGAATGTGAGGATGGCCGTATTACCTTTTGTATCAGAAAAGATTTTTGTTATTGATAAAAACGAGATTACGGAGGCAGAAAAGCTGAGATCACTGATCGCAACACAATCGAACCTTCTGGAGATGTACAAAAAAACTGCCATTGAACAATCTAGGCACATAGAAAGCACCTCGTGGAATATTGCAAGATTTTTGGGAAATTTTACTAAAAAAGCATGGTTATATGTTTCTTTGGTATCCGTCTCTGCACTGTTTCTCTTTGTTCATTATCAGACACATATTGAATTTATCTTGCATGTAGCGGCCATCCCCCTTGAAATCCTGCTAGGCGCTTTGTTAATTGAAAAGTTATTGGAGAAAAAAGAGAAGGCAGAGAAATTGAAAAAATTAATGCATGTAAAAGGTTACCTGTTCCGATCAAAGATGCGCAATCTCTTTCTGAATCATTTCCATGCGCTCAAATTTCCTATAATAACCATATCAAAAATCAAAAACGCAAGCCCGGAAGAATTAAGGCACATGCGCAATGATGCTCATCACATCGAATATGTATCATTAGAAGCGATGGAAGCTATCATTATGGAATACGTTTCAACGTATCATGTGTTTTATGAATTTATGGAGCGGGCAATATTTCGCGATATAGATTCCAACTTTGAGAACATGATTTATATCTTGCACTTCATCGAAGATGTTAAATTATTCAAACAAACGAATCCAGACAAACTCTTCATTCACGAAGCACAAAAGCAGCGCTTATTAATGAAAAAGGTAAAAAAAATCTTAAGCGACGGTATCCTCAAATTTCTTGATTATATGATCGAGTTAAAAGAAAAAAATCCGGACATGTTCTATGAGATTTTGACTGATTATGAGCTATCATACCAGAACAACATAACAAAGCATGGTCACACAAAAAATCCAAAGAATTTCACGGATGAGGCACTGAGTACAAATGTATAAGGCCGCTCAGAAAGTGCTTTGTCAGATCGTATCTATTGAGTAAAGTAGCGATTCACCCTCCTTATTTTGGAGACGCAAGATGTCGTGTCTCTGCTTAATCCCGTAGGGATGTTATGATTACAGAAAAAGCAGAAAAAAACCCTTAAATCCCGAAGGGGTGACATAAGAGAATCTGCGTTGAGAGTCATCCCTTCGGGGTTGAATGCGGTATATCTGGTTTCATACAGAGGGTACTATAGAATCAACCAAAACTTACATACCCCTTCTCTTCAAGATAATTTAGTACAGCCCTCGTCGACTCTTCAATTGACATTTTTGATGTATCAATTGTTAGTTCAGGATTTAAGGGTTCCTCGTAGGGCGCTGATATGCCGGTAAATTCCTTAACTGTACCCTCACGCGCTTTTTTATAGAGCCCTTTTGTATCACGCTGCTCACAAACTTCAAGAGGACATTTTATGTAGATCTCTATAAATTCTCCCTCTTTCAGCAGTTTTCTGGCGTTATCTCTGTCTTGTCTGTATGGCGATATAAACGCTGTTATTGTTATTACGTTCGCATCGGTAAATAGCTTTGCAACCTCGCCTATGCGGCGAATATTCTCAGAACGGTCTTCAGGCGAGAAACCAAGATTTTTATTCAAGCCATGGCGTATATTATCACCATCGAGTATGTATGCCAGATGTTTATTCTCAACAAGGGCATGTTCAAGCTCAACAGCAATGGTTGACTTCCCTGACCCCGACAGACCTGTCAGCCATATGGTCACCCCCTTTTGCTTTAATAACTTTATTCTGTCCTCTTTTGCAATTTTACCATGATGCCATTTAATATTGGTGGATTTTTGCACTGCCATACCGTCTCCTTTTTATGTAGTAAACCGAAACTAACAGGGGAAATAATAGAGAACTGTTTTTTTAAATTTCTATATTATAAGAACCGGTCTTGAAATGCAATTTTTTTCTCATTTACGCAGAGTTATCTCAAATTTCTCTATGTAATTTCCAGGCCATTTTTAGGTGTTTTGGTGATTTCTTATGTATTCTTATTGCTTCCGATTTGCCCAGCATTCTCAAGGCTTTCAAGGGAATTTAATTCTCGCTTGTATTTACCAGTTTTGATATGTTTTTACGATTAGGTACTGACATAAGTACGACATAAAACCTGATATACCGAATGCCTTTTAACCCTATTCCTCTACTGCACCCTTTTCGAGCAGGGTCGAGAAATCAAGGCAAGCACCCTTGCACATGGTTTAGGGACTGCGATAACATTCCTGGGGATTGTGTGATGAGCTTGCCTTGCCTCTACTTGTGCGCATGCATGACCGAATAAAAGGTTGGATGCGGGGATGTCTGATAAGCCAAGTGGTGGCAGGGTGTGAGGTGAAAAATAACTATTGAATGGTGGAAAATTTATAGTAACATAAATAGAAAAGATGCTTGTAATGAGTCATGGTCATTACGAGACGGTAATAACGTGGGTGTTTTATACACCTGCAATAAAGGCTAACCACAGCGCCATGACCGTTTGTGGTTAGCCTTTGTATTTTCAAGGGGAAAGAAACTATGAAGGGGATTATAAAGCATACCTTAAAGAAGGTAACACTTGAGTTAGTCTACCAGGTAGTGGATGAAAGAACTACAGAACTTATCCAGAAGATCGATGAAGTAAAAAAGAAACAAGAGGATGACTTTCGATATATTGTCCAAAAGATTGATACTGATATTGGAAGCGTAAGAAATGAGATCGGACAGTTAAGAAGCGAGGTAAAAAGCGATATTGGCAGCGTAAGGGGGGAAATAGGGCAGTTAAGAAGCGAAGTAAAGGCAGAAATCGGTCAATTAAGAACAGAGATAGGAGCACTAAACCAGAGACTAGATGCTATTATCCAAATGCTGATGACGCTAAGAACAGATCAGAAGTAATATATTCCCATAATTAACGGCTAGGGAATCTAGACCCGAAAAAAGATGCCCTCTAACATCCTGCCGTTAATTCATTCTTTTAGAGAGTTATTTTTAGAGGAATAACACATGCCAGAACCTGCAAAAGAAAACCTTGCCAGCATATATCTGGGATATTATGAATACATCACCAAGACCAAACCCTTTGTGTCTCCTGTTTCTGTGTCCCTAGGATGCGTGATTCCAGCAGAGTTAAAGGGAAAAGGTAAGTTTTAGACACCCTGACGGCAAAGACGAATCTTATCGAGAGAGGGAGTATAACAATTTTATCAAGTGGTATGTGGATAATTTGCCGTCTAATTTCCTTTTCCATAATCAGAGACAGTAAGCCTATTGTTTCCTGGCGTGATGCAAAGCATTTATGGTGTGATGCTGTCAGCGCCAGCCCTGAATCTATTGGTTCATGTAATAGCCTGATGGATGATCTATGCCGAAAAAGGGTTGAGTTGTATTTAGAAGAAGAACATAAAAGCCATCTGGACAAGCTTGAACTAAAGACACAAGGCATACCAAAGAAGCAAAGCAAATCTAACGGACAAGACACTATCTCAGGAAATGTATTTCATAAAGAAGGTGATTCCTGGACGATTCAATATAACAGCAAACCTATCAGGATTAATCACCGTACAGGATTTGAGTATATCGCTTACCTGTTAGAGAACAAGGATAGGGATTTCTATCTTCATGAGGTAATGCATGCGGTGAATAAAGAGCAATTCCAGGCTATTCGAGATAGTTTTAAATCGAGGCAGAAAGAACAGGATGACTTCCATGAGATAGATGTATTTGACGAGAATATAACCGTTAAAAAATTACTTACAGACTGTAACGAAAAACTCCGTAAGCGAGTCAGTAAGAACATTAAAGACGCACTGGACAATATCAAGAAATACAATAACGACCTTTGGAAGCATTTGAATAGTTCGGTTAACACAGGAAAACACCCTGTCTTACAAACCCGCAAAACCCATTCAGTGGGATATTAAACGCTAAAACACCTTAATAAATGCTACTTTTTAGGTAAGACCCTCTACCTCTTAAGTAGCATTTTTTATTTTCATACCACAAGTCAAATTGTAAACACCTACATACCAAAGCACTTAAAATTTATTTAATTTGCTACCTCAAAAGTAGCGGATGCTACCTCAAGAGTAGCACATTGCTTCTAGAGTAATTTTACTTTCCAAATTTTTCTAGGAGTAATGACTATGGCAGACAAAGTAACACCCTCTTTACCGCTAAGGCTCGAGGAATGTCTTTTGTGTTTCAAAGACAAAATGCTTCGGGCGGGATTTACTGAGGAACGGGTAACTACTCAGGTAGTTTTACAAAAACAGCATAAATAGCGAATAAATTTTTGGGTAAGTTTCTTGTTCTTTGACACGTTTATCCATAAACCGGGATGAATGGAGAACCGCTAAATATAGTTCCAATGGCCTCTATGATCTTTCGGGATTGTTTACGAACGGTTGAGATAAAA
>NZ_SZPP01000060.1:0-56001 GCF_030263775.1 Candidatus Jettenia sp. AMX1 | reverse complement strand
CGTATGATGAAATTAGGAATGCCGGAAAGTTATGCGATCTCATAAATTGCATACTACAGGGAAAAACTGCTTTTTTATCGGATTTGTGCAACAAAGCCCAATGTCACTAAAATATATACCTCTGGCTAAACCAACAACATCATGGTATATCTGGCCCGGAATTGAATATTTTTCTTTCCTCAACATGACTAAAGTGTGACTAAAGAAACAAGAAATATGCTCAGTTATACTAAAATTAAAGAACACAAAATAACATATAAGAACCTACTGTAAGTACTTAAAAATTAAGTGTATAAGTCATAAATGTTTTAATTTCAATATTTAACTAAATTATTGCTGTAATAGCTTCCCAAGCTAGGTATGGGGGTTCGATTCCCCTGGACAAAGATGTCCATAAAGTTCCGTCATATATGCCGTACTATGCCCAACCCACTTTGCAACTTCCCAAATAGATATTCCTGCCATTAAGCATTGACTGATAAAAGTATGCCTTAATGTATGTAAACCTATATCAGTTAATCCAACTTTTTCAACAAGTGCAATAAAGTCTCTGCTTGCTCTATCCTCATGAATAATCTTGCCATCTTTCTTGAAACAATATTCGTAACTATTCAGGTACTTTTTGATGTAAGGCATAAATAGCGAGTAAGTATTTTTAATAAATTTACTGGACTGAGGGAGAAAATTCCCTTAAGGTTTAAGTTTAAGTATGAAAGCCCTAACACCACAAGAGGCATTGAAGATATATCAGTCTGGCCCGGAAGCGGTTATAAAAATTCTCTGTGAATTAAGCGCTGCCGTTGAGCGTTTAGAGCATCGCGTAAGAGAACTTGAAAACCAATTAGCTCAAAATAGCCGTAACAGCAACAGACCGCCCAGCAGCGATGTTTTTCAGAAACATACCAGTTCAGAATCAAGACGCAAAAGAAAACCGGGAGGCCAGAAAGGACATCCAGGCCAAACGCTTAAGCCCGTTGAAAATCCCGATCATGTTACATGGCACAAAGTTGATAAACACTGCGACTGTGGATATCCTTTGAAAGATCAACCATGGCATGATTATGGTCGCCGTCAAGTCTTTGATATTCCTTCACTCAAAACCGAAGTACTCGATGAAACAGGCATGTCCCTCAGTGGCACCAATCATTGGTTACATTCTGCTAGCACGGAGGAGTTTACCTAGTATGAGCTTCATCAAAAACGTGGACGTCCCAAAAAAGGGAAAGCCAGATGTTTGGTGGAGCGATTCGATAACCATCGTCACAAGGTACTTGCCTTTCTGTATGATTTGCATGTACCTTTTGATAATAATCTTGCTGAACGTGATATCAGAATGGCTAAATTGAAACAGAAGATCTCAGGGACCTTTCGCAGCGAAGAAATGGCAGAGAGTTTTTGTCGAATCCGTAGTTTTATCTCCACGGTTCGCAAGCAAAGCAGAAATATTATGGAGGCCATTAAGACTCTCTATACTGATTCCCCATTAATCCCCATTCATGGGTAGCATTATCAAAGAACAATAATCCTCATACTAAAATTTACTCATTTTTATGCTACTTTTGTAAAAGTACCTGAGTAGTTACAAGGGTTATACCTCATACATAAAAAGTAAAACAGAAATGATTTTAAGTGATAATGAAGTCACAACGATTATAAATCAAATAGAAAAATATCGACTCACCGCTAATTCTAAAACAAGAAGAGAACATATTGAACATGTAAATACTATTAAAGAAAATAAAAAGGCTAAAGTTCCGGATATCCAACTTAAAAACCATTTTTCTTCTATTATTAAAAAACCTAAAAGGCAACATATTATAACGCACCAAGGTAATAATATAGGATACATTCCTTTGCCCGGCTTTGATGCTATAACAGCCAACCTTCCAAATAATTCTTCAAACAAATGTTCTATATGTGGTACCACGGTTACCCAATATATGCTTGAATATTGCCTTAATAATCCTCAAATCTTTAAAGACAAAATTTATTGCAATAAACACTTACCCTGAAGTATTATTAATTAATATAAATTGCCTTAATAAATTCTTTTAGTAATCATAATTTAGAGGTTAAAAATAAGATGCTAAAAGAAATTACAACTCGGAAAGAGAGGGTAACATGGAAAGAACAATCAGAGTCAGATTTTCGCATGGCGTAATTAAACCTTTGGAAAAAGTAGAATTTTCGGAAGGTGAAGAATTTACTGTTACTATTCATGAAATACATGAAAAGCCAAAAAAGAAATTTTTCCGCGACGCCTTAAAGGCTACTGCTGGAGGATGGAAAAATTTAGTAGATGCTGAAGAGTTAAAAAGAAATATTTATGCTGATCGCCTTATCAGCACAAGAACTGAGGTAAAGCTATGAAATATCTGATCGATACTGATTGGATAATCGATCACTTCCGGGGTGTTGAACTAATAACAAAGAAATTGGAAAACATAGCTCCTCAGGGAGTTGCTATAAGCATAATATCCTTAGCAGAAATTTATGAAGGTATTTTTACTTCCAAGGAGCCCGCTAAAAGTCAGCAATTGTTAGATGAATTTTTAGCTCCTGATCTAAAAGTATTAAGTATCAATGAGGACATTTGCAGAGCATTTGGCAGGGAGAGAACTAAACTAAGAAAGAAAAAACAACTGATTGGTGATCTGGATCTCTTGATTGCTTCTACAGCCCTGCATTATAATCTCACAATCTTAACTAATAACCTAAAACACTTCGAGAAGGTAGAGGGATTAAAAATTTCCTCGATCAAAGAATAAAGATTATAAAACAAAAAAATGAGGAATGAAATGAAAATATTGTCTGATAAAGCCAATTCCCTTTTACCCTTGCCCCTATATTAATATAACCACCGCTAGCTATTCCTTCGGGCACGGCTCTAAGGACTGGGCAAGGGGGTAGGGCAGACAATATTTACATTTCTCATTGATTAATTTAAAAAGCATAATGACTAAAATGTGACTAAAGAAACAAGAAATATGCTCAATTATACTAATACTAAGAATACAAAATAACATAGAAGAACTTACTGTAAGTACTTAAAAATTAACTGTATAAGTCATAAATGTTTTAATTTCAATATTTAACCAAATTATTGTTGTAATAGCTTCCCAAGCTAGGTATGTGGGTTCGATCCCCTTAAGGTGTATCCCATTGTCTAGACAATGGGATACACCTTATAAATCGGGGGAAATAATTATGTCTATTACAAGCGATAAAATAAGTTCTACTTTAACAACTTTACTCAATGAACTCAGGGACGAATGTTTGTTAACAATTAAACTCATTCATCAACTCGAACTTGAGCACTTAACAGATGGGCAAATTGAAGATGTTTTGGGAGAATTGACAGCGTCCGTCACTCATTTACAAGTACATTCTAAAATAGTAAAGGAAGAATTAAATAATAGGTAAATATCCTATTCATTCGATCCGTAACCTCTCTTGTCTCATCTGATACCTCCACTGCCTCATAATATATGTTTGATCTGTGGATACACTTCAATCCCTCACCTTCTTTCATCATCTATTTTATCAAAAATGACTCTTGGCTACTGGTTCGAAAAACTCATTCCATTATACTTTCCCAATAAAGATACGCATGCAATTACCTACCGGGAGTATGTTTTTACAAACATACAAGATATTACCTATATATTTACACAATAAACACTTAAAAATAATATCCTGTAATTATGTATGTATATGCATACATGAATTAAAACCTACCTCTCAAAATAACGAATACCATATAGGGAAACTAATAATCATAAGTAATTATTAATAAAAAGTTTACGCATTCTATTCGCCTCTATAAGAATTTCTCCGGATAACTCATTTTACAGGCATGTTGTTTGTTGTATACGAGATAAGTTTCTTAAATAATGATAAGGAGAGGTAAGGCGGTGGAAAAAATTGAAAAATCGATAGAGGTTAATGTACCGGTGCATCTGGTGTATAGCCAATGGACCGAGTTTGAAGCTTTTCCCCGTTTTATGGGAGGTGTGAAAGAAGTAAAAAAACTCGATGACAATCGGCTGCGCTGGCGTGCAGAGATTAGGGGTAAAGAAGTGGAATGGGATGCTCGAATTACCCGCCAGACTCCTGACGAAGTTATTGCATGGGTAAGTATTTCGGGTATACAAAACTGTGGCACTGTTACATTCAAGAGTACCGATCAGAACAAGACACGTATTACCTTGATTATGGAAATAGAATCCAAAGAAATCTCCGGAAATACTGAAGATTTCGTAAGGGTAGTGTCAGGCCAAATAGAAGGTGATATGAAGCACTTTAAGGAGTTTATCGAGGAACGCGGAGAGATTGGAACAGAGACAGAAAGCTAACGTGATGAAATTAAGGGTGGTCAAAAAAGAGAAAGTAATTTCAGGACTTTAAGATCTATCTATACGCGCTTTCGTTTATATATTTTTGCAAAATACCCGTGTTGAAGAGTTCTGTTTAGTCTATACGCTATCTTTCTTTTAGTCACTCGTGGAGGGCGGAAAGATGGGAAATTTTTCATCGGGGCTGTTTAGAAAGGAGATACAATATGCCAAGGACCATACTCTTAATTGTGCTTGTTTTACTACTTCTTGCGGTAATACCCGCCTGGCCTTACAGTGTGGGTTGGGGATATTACCCTAGCGGCGGTTTGGGTTTGATTCTTCTTATTGTAATTATTTTAGCAATACTAGGGTATTTTTAGTGTTAATTTTCTTTCATTGTGAAAATTTTCGTAGTCCCATAATCCAGGATGGATAGATTTCACCGGTCTATCATAAAGAGCGTATGAATAAGAACATGATGGAAAGGATAGGAAAATGGTTAATACTACCGATAATCCTTTTGCAAGTAGTACTGTTAAGTAAAATTCTCTTTGCTGAACAAGAAGGTACAAGAAAGCTGTCAAAGGATGAAGTTATCCAAAAAGTCCAAAAATTTCATGTGCCTTTTATAGCCAACAACGGGCAAATTGACGATAAGATAAAATTTTATGCCAATACCTTTTGTGGGACGGTATTTGTAACACAAGAAGGAGAGATAATTTATTCTCTGACAGAGGTAAAGGATCGTGCTGAGAAAAATAAAAATATGAGTAAGGTTACGGGGTCTCACAGGTCAATAGTAAGGAGAGGTGTATTTAAAGAAGAGATTATAAAAGGGAAGATGGATGAAATAAAAGGGGAAGGGAAAACGATAACCAGGGTTAGCTCCTTTAAGGGGAAAGACCCATCAAAATGGAAGACCAGTATATCAACGTATGAGTTGATAAATTTAGGGGAAGTGTATAAAGGAATAGATTTAAAATTAAGGGCTTATGCGAATAATGTCGAAAAGCTTTTTTATGTAAGGCCAGGCGCCAATCCAGAACAGATAAAAATACGATTGGATTATATACAGCCCCCTGAATACCCATTTGCTGAAGGTAACAGCATATACAGTTTATTCTGCGAATGGAGGATGGCCACAAAATCTCTTTTAGAAAACAAGATAAGGGGGTTCGCGGTAAATAAACACGGTGAACTTGAGACAGAATCAGGGACCGTTCTATTCACAAAACCTGTGGGGTATCAGGAGATCCATGGGAAACGGGTGGAGATTGCGGCTGAATATAGTATCCAAAAATCAGAATTTAGAAGTCAGAATCCAGAAGAAAAAATCTCTCAATTTATCTACGGTCTCAAAGTAGGAGATTATGACAGGACAAAGGAGCTTATAATAGATCCTCTCCTGGCATCTACTTTTTTGGGAGGCTCTTCTTTAGAGAGAATAAATTCTATCGCTGTAGATTCCGGGGGAAATATCTATATTGCCGGTGAAACCATTTCCCCGGATTTCCCATTGGCTCCGGGCATATTTGACTCCTCTCATAATGGTAGTTTTGATGTATTTGTATCAAAGGTAGATGGGGCATTAACAACCCTCCTTGCATCTACCTTTTTAGGAGGATCTGATGGTGATAGGGCTGATTTCCTTGTAATAGACCCAAACGGAAACATCTCCGTAAGCGGCTCAACTAATTCATCAAACTTTCCTGTAATCCCCGGCGCTTTTGATACTTCTTTTCATGGCAATAGTGACGTATTTGTATCGAAACTGGATGGAACGCTAACGAACCTCCTCGCATCGACTTATTTAGGAGGATCTGGCAGGGAAGTCTGTGATTCTCTTATGATTGATCAAGCCGGTAATGTTTATGTGGCTGGTTCGACTAGTTCGTTAGACTTCCCAATAACCCCTGAAGTTTTCGATACATCTTTTAGTGGCGGGGGTGATGTGTTTATTTCGAAATTAAACGGGACATTAACCAATCTTCTTGCATCAACCTATTTAGGAGGATCTGCCCTGTTCTCCGAAGAACTCAGTTCGACAGCTATAGATGCAGCCGGAAATATTTATGTAACTGGCGCAACCGGATCTTCAGATTTTCCAACAACTCCCGGCGCTTTTGATACTTCTTATAATGGTAATTTTGATGTATTTGTATCAAGATTAAATGGAGAATTGACAACCCTCCTTTCATCTACTTTTTTAGGAGGATTCGAGGCTGATAGCGCCAGTTCTCTATCGATAAACTCAGAGGGTAATATTTATGTGACAGGGCTTACTTCATCATTTGATTTTCCGGTGACTTCAGGAGCTTTCGATGGTTCTTTTAATGGCGGTGTTAACGATGTATTTGTATCGAAACTGGATGGAACGTTAACGATCCTCCTTGCATCGACCTATTTAGGCGGGTCCGACAGTGATAGTAGTGATTCTCTTGTGGTAGATTTGCAGGGTAATGTGTATGTGACAGGTTCGACTGCATCGTTAAATTTTCCAACAACACTGCGTGCCTTTGATACCTCTCATAATGGTTTCTTCGACATTTTTATTTCAAAGATGGACAGAACGTTAACAAATCTGCTTACGTCGACTTATTTGGGAGGATCCAGTGGTGATGGCGCTGATGCTTTCGTCATAGACTCAAATGGAAATCTCTATGTAGCTGGCTCTACAGGATCGTCAGATTTTCCAATAACCAGTGGTTCTTTTGATACTTCTTTTAATGGTGTTGCCGATGCTTTTATATCAAAACTTAATAGTGACCTATCTGCTTTAATTACCTTTAATTATTTCTATAGCAAAGCTAAGATGAAACTAGGTCCTCAGGCTAATGATGATAATTTTGATATGTGGTCTACTTTTGTCCTCGGCGATACCAGCGACGGGATTGACCCTCTTTCAGATGATATATACCTTCAAGTAGGAACTTTATCCATCTCCATCCCGTCAGGTTCTTTTAAAAACAATAAGAATAAACACTTCAAGCTCAAGAGAATTATAAATGGTGTAGCTTTGCATTTGACAATCGTGCCGTCTTTGAATAAAAAAAGTTTTGAATTTAAGGCAGAAGTGAAACATGCGAATCTGACCGGGACGACAGATCCGATTAAAATGCAATTTACCATTGGCAATGATGGCGGCAGTACTATTGTTGCCGCCGAACCTCATAAGTTAATAACAACCGACACGAGGCATATTCCCTGAGGGCGTATACTCTCCATTGACGAGAGGCTGTCCTCATTATCATTGAGAGAGTGTCTTTTCCAAAGCAATCTATACATAACGACATACATTCGCAACGCTCTATCGTTCCGGGTTTGGCCTGGAATCCATGGTTTTTTTGGATTAACGTGAGAAATGCATGCATAGTGCAGCATCAATGGTATGCGGCTAGTTTTATGGCGCCAGCTAGCCGCAGAGGATTGATGGAGTTTACATGGGCAGTAATAGAAATTCTGCCTTATTATCATTCCGTATATATGAAAGGAGTAATGGATTATGGAAAAAATCGAAAAATCGATTGAGGTGAATGTTCCTGTACACACAGCTTACAACCAATGGACGCAATTTGAGGAATTTCCCCGTTTTATGGAGGGCGTAAAAGAGGTAAAGCAGCTCGATGCCAAACGGCTTCATTGGAAAGCTGAGATTTTGGGTAAAGAGGTAGAATGGGATGCCCATATTACTGAACAGACGCCGGACCGTCAGATTTCCTGGGAAAGCACTTCGGGCGCGGTTAACAGAGGCACTGTTCTGTTTAAAAGCTCTGAGCCGAACAAGACACGTATCACGCTGGATATAGAATATGAACCCAGAGGCGCAACTGAAAAGCTAGGCGATATCGTGGGCGCCCTCTCAAGTAAGGTCGAAGGTGATTTAGAGAGATTTAAGGATTTCATTGAGCAGCGTGGGTCCGAGACGGGAAGCTGGCGTGGAGAGATCAAAGATAGAAAAGTTTAGAAGAGAGAGATAATTCTTGAAAATGCCTGATGAATCCCGGGCGATATACGAATCGTTCTTAGGGAAGCGTCCGGTAGTTACAAGAATACATGGCAAAGATAAAAAATTAAATCCCCCTTAATCCTCGCTTATGAAAGGAGGATTTGGGGGGTTGATTATCGTTTACGGGCATTTACCTAAAATTGTGTTTACGATAAATCTCAATGATGAATAAAAACTATTCTGGAGGATCATACAGGAAATACTCATGAAGGTCTATCGGGAAAGAAAAGATATTGTTACAATTCGTGGAAATCCTGTTACTCTTGTTGGTTCGGAACTTAAGCCTGGAGATAAAGCGCCTGATTTTACGGTTCTGGATGGAGATTTAAAGGAAATCAGATTAAGGGATTTTGCCGGAAGAATAAAGGTTATCAGTGTTACCGCTTCCCTTGATACACCTATTTGTTATATGCAGACAAGGAAGTTTAATCAGGAAGCTGCCCAATTATCCGATACTGCTGTTATGCTAACAATAACCATGGATCTTCCCTTTGCAATTTCACTATTCTGCATGACAGCAGGTGTTGATAAGATTAAAACCCTTTCTGACCATAAGTACGCCTCGTTTGGAAATGCTTACGGTGTTTTGATCAAGGAATTAAGGCTCCTTGCCCATTCTGTCTTTGTTATCGATGAGGATGATACGGTAAGATATATAGAAATTATTCCCGAATTAACCCATTACTATACCTATGATAAAGCCTTTCACTATGTTAAGAAGCTTGCTTAATATCCAGGTGCAGGGATATTATGTACGGTCCAATTTTATGAAAGAATACCTTTTCATTCCTATTGTTACCCTTTTTATTTTTCTCTTCTCCAGCGATTTATCTGCTCAAGTGCATGTTGAAGCAGCCTTTCCCTATCTCAGCTTTATTAATCCTACCGATATTCAAAACTCTGGTGATGGGACAAACCGTTTATTTGTCCTTGAACAACAGGGAATTATCTCTGTATTTCAAAACAGTTCCCGTACGAGAGAAAAACAGATTTTTTTGGATATTCGTGATCGGGTGAATGACCGTGGTGCTGAGGAAGGATTATTAGGCCTGGCATTTCACCCGGATTTTAAGAATAATGGATTTTTTTATGTAAATTATACCGCTTCCAACCCCCGACGTACTGTTATTGCAAGATACAGCGTTCATCAGACAACTCCAAACGCCGTTTTGAAAGACAGCGAACTCATCATCATGCAATTTTCCCAACCTTTTAGTAATCATAATGGCGGGCAAATTACTTTTGGTCCAGATGGATTTCTCTACATCGCAACGGGTGATGGTGGTTCTGGCGGTGATCCTTTCGGGAACGGGCAGAGTCTGAAGACACTTCTCGGAAAAATTTTAAGAATAGATGTGGATAATCCTTCGGAGGGAAGGAATTATGGAATCCCCGCCGATAATCCTTTCGTAGGGAACAATTCCGGATTCCAGGAGGAAATTTATGCCTATGGATTGCGTAATCCATGGCGATTTAGCTTCGATCCGGAAACGCAATGGCTCTGGGCTGCAGATGTTGGTCAGTATCATTTTGAGGAAGTGGATATTATCGGGAAAGGGAAAAATTATGGATGGAACATTATGGAAGGACTCCATTGCTTCAAGCCACCTTCCGGATGTGATACTACAGGCTTAGAACTTCCGGTTTGGGAGTACAACCATGATGTTGGCGCCTCTATAACCGGTGGATACGTCTACCGGGGTTCTCTGGTTCCTGAACTCATTGGCGCTTATATCTATAGTGACTTTATGTCTGGAAGGATTTGGTCTTTGAGATATGATGGCTCCAGTTTGCCCATCAATACTGAATTACTAACCACGAGTTTAAACATATCCTCATTCGGAATTGATGAGAAAAATGAGCTCTATATGCTATCCTTTGATGGTAAAATTTATTGCTTTAAGTCAACAATAGAATAGAATAAAATGATAAGCAATTTTACTTTAAAGGCTCTTAAAACGAAAAAGAGGAAAATATGGGAAATACCGTATATAGAATTTTTTTCTGTAAAGTAGCATTACTCTCCTGCTTGTTAAGTACTGCCTATGGAAGCATAATTCATGTGCCACAAGATTACTCCACGATTAAAAATGCTGTAGGTAATGCAGTGCCTGGTGATGTTATTCTTATAGCTCCGGGAACTTACCTTGAAAATAAAATAAGTATTAATAAGAGGCTTACCATCGCCTCCTGGTATTATACCACCGGGGATGAACAATATATAAGTCAAACGGTTATCGATGGTGGAGGCGCTAACGTATTTACAACAATCCGTAGCCAGGGAATAAACGTGGAGATTAGCGGTTTAAAATTTATAAACTCTTATAAACCAATTATCATACATGATTTGGTTGCTATAAAGCGCAATATATTTTTTGGTAGTAAAGGTGACACCATTAGTTTTGAAGCATCCGGCTACGGCTATGTCGGTTATAATACGATTGAACAAAGTGGTGACGATGGGATCGATATTGACGGGAGGAAGGGGGGATATTACACGATTGAATACAATACAATCCGAAATTGCAGGGATGACGGCATTGAAATCCGTTTAAGCGAATATGCCGGTCCCGCAATAAAATACACGATTAACAACAATACTTTTTTCGGAAACCGTGAGGATGGTATTCAATTAATTGATTATGATGATGTATCAAACAGAGGCTTTTCTAATAGAGTCTTTTCTATCTCTCATAATGTATTTGCAAATAATGCAATGGCTGGCTTAGGATGTATGGCCAATAGGGATAGCGGAGAAAACTATGCAGGATCATCCATGAAAGAGCGGGTATATTTCTACAATAATACCGTTGTGGGGAATATAGTTGGTATTACGGGTGGGGATAATATGATTGCTCTTAATAATATTATTGCTAACAATACAAATGTAGGCATAAAAGGAGTTAAAGCGGATTCCGTTGTAGGCTACAGTATTTTCTATCAGAATGGGACGCATATTCAAAACAGTGTTACCAGTGAACCTCTCTTACTCGATATGGAGCCGAAATATGATGCCAATTATCGCCTTTTAGATGGAAGCCCGTGCATCGATAGAGGTACAATCCGTTTTGAATGGAATTCTGAAGTTGTTTTGGACTTATCTTCCCCCTCACCCAATGGATCGGTACCTGACCTGGGAGCCTATGAACATTAAAATCCTGATGATGTATATCACACGCACCATTACCATCAATGAGAGTGAAATCCAATGTGAGTTTATTCGTGCTTCAGGACCCGGCGGCCAGAATGTCAATAAGGTTGCCACGGCTGTGCAACTCCGGTTTGATGCAGGCAATTCACCTTCGCTGCCTGATGATGTTCGTAATCGTCTTATTCATCTGGCTGGCAAGAGAATTACTGAAGGCGGCGTACTTATTATCAATGCCCGGAGGTTCCGTACTCAGGAAAAAAACCGTCAGGATGCAATTGACCGGTTTGTTGAGTTAATCCGCAGGGCAGCAGAAAGACCAAAACTCCGTGGTAAGACAAAGCCGACATCTGCATCGAAGAGGCGCAGGTTAGATACGAAACGCCGTCGCGGCGAGGTCAAACGGATACGAAGGTCTGCTCCTTATTCTGAAGGCTAGTACACTGTCAACTTAATTTATCATAATAGGCTCTCTCGTATGTGTCATTGCGAGGGTATTGTCCGAAGCAATCCCTGGACATTTCACAAGAGATTGCTTCGGACAATACCCTCGCAATGACACAGCCCCATGCAGTTGAACCGATACAAATCGTATTATCATGAATTCTATTGACCGTGTACGAGAGACGCCTCCGGCGAGACATTTCTTCATGGTATTCTAAAGATGTGGGTAAAGATAAGTTAGAAAGGGGGACGAGGAATTTTCCCCCTTTTTTAAAGGGGGATCAAGGGGGATTACTTCTTCTTCTTTATCTTGTTCCGGGCTTTTGCTTACTCGCAACGCCATGAAAAGATAACCTCTTTAGGCAGCTTCCAGGTCGGGTTGGCTCCTTATTTTAAGCAATTGCAAAACATCAACTATATAAGACCGCAGACGAGAGGTGTAAGCTATGAGTATGTATAAATTGGGTACAGCTTTTATAACGGGAGCTTCCAGTGGGATTGGCGCTGCCTTTGCCCATCAATTGGCAAAGAAAAAGAAAAATCTTATTCTCGTTGATAAGCAAAAAGAGCGATTAGCAGCCCTGGCCGCTACCCTGCAACACCATTACTCCATTACTGTTGAAATCCTGACTGCTGATTTATCCAATCCTGTTGATATTGAGCGCGTTGAAAACCGTATTGCCGAAATTGAAGTTTTAGATACCCTCATTAATAATGCAGGTTTCGGTACATCAGGTAATTTTGTTGAGATTGGTTTGGCGAAACAGATTGATATGATACATGTTCATGTTATAGCAAGTGTACGTTTCTGCAGAGCCGCTTTACCAGGAATGGTGATGCGCCGTAATGGTTCTATTATTAATGTTTCTTCAATTGGCGCCTTTAAACCTATTCCGGGGAGTGTCACTTACTCAGCTACCAAGGCTTATCTCATTACCTTTTCAGAGGCCTTACAAACCGAATTAACAGGTACCGGTGTCAGGGTTCAGGCCTTGTGCCCGGGTTTTACGAATACCGACTTTCACAGCACGACAGAGTTTGTTAACTTTAATCGTTCCCGAATCCCTAAAGTATTCTGGATGTCGGCAGAAGAAGTTGCATCAAAGTCTCTGAAGGCCTTGAGGAAAAATCAAGCGGTATATATTCCGGGATTGAAAAATCGTTTACTCGTAATCCTGGCTCGTATAACGAATAGGTTTCCCCTCGTATTGACATGGATTAGAAAAAATCTCAGTAATATTGCCAGATCACATAAAGAATGATAGGCAACTCATCTACCACTCTATGCTAAGAATCTGTTTGAAAGTCTCCTTTAAGGTATATTTTTCAATGATTTTTATAGATTTTTGTTTAAGCTTTTACATTCATGAATGTACCAGTAAAGAATCAGGTATAAGAAACATGATACTTTGCCTGCCATATCATCGGTAAACACGTTGCGATACATGAAGTACATACTTACGGAGACTGGTTTGATAAGAATGGGAGGAAAGGCTATGGATAATTCTTTTTTACCGGTGTGGCTGCAGTCAGGACTTTGGGGATTAGTCGCCGGATCGGCGTTGCTAATTGGCGCTGCAATCGGTTATTTCGCTCATGTCTCACAGCGTATAATTGCTGCTATTATGGCTTTTGGCAGTGGAGTCTTAATTTCAGCCCTATCATTCGAGCTGATGGATGAGGCATATAAGCAAGGAGGTTTTGTACCGACAGCGATTGGTTTTTTCGGTGGGGCGTCTCTCTTTACTACTGCAAATGTATACTTATCTCATAAAGGCGCTAAGCATCGTAAAAGATCTACGAAACAGCCCTCAGAGGAAAAGAATTCCGGTAGTGGTCTTACTATCGCTATTGGCTCATTACTGGACGGTATTCCGGAATCTATTGCGATTGGTATTAGTATGATACAGGGCGGAGTTATCAGTATTGTGATGCTTGCTGCCGTCTTTCTTTCAAACCTTCCCGAGGGACTCTCCAGCTCTGCAGGGATGAAATATGCCGGACGGCCTGCACGGTATGTTTTTGGTGTTTGGGCAAGTATTGCAATTGCCTGTGGTATCTCGGCCCTTATCGGTTACGCAGTCTTTAGTCATTTTTCAAGTGGTGTTGTTGCTATAACAATTGCAACTGCTGCTGGCGCTATTTTGGCTATGATAGCTGATACTATGATTCCAGAAGCATTCGAACAAACCCATAATCTTACAGGTCTTATTACCGTTGGCGGGTTTCTTATCGCTTTTTTCCTTAGCAAACTTATTTCATAGCTCTCTTATCGTTATTCGAAAATGTTTACCGTAGTGACAAACCTGAACGATCTGGTTAAGGTATTCATTGTGCGCGGTATTGTTTTTCTCGAGGAACAAAAGATTCCGTATCTGATAGAACGAGATACCTATGATTACTCTGCAATACATATTTTAGGAGAAGAAAACGGAGAACCTTTTGCGTCAGGCCGTATACGTGCATGTGACGGATATGCAAAACTAGAACGTGTTGCAATACGGAAGGCATACCGGAGAAAAAATTTTGGGCATAGATTAACAGAATTTATGATATCAGTTGCCAGGGAACAAGGCTTCAGGAAATTTAAGGTACATGCCCAGGCCTATCTTACGGGCTTTTATCGAAAACATGGATTCGTGATTGTTGGAGATGTCTTCAAAGAAGCTACTATTGATCACTATGTGATGATCCGTGATGATT
Organism: Candidatus Jettenia sp. AMX1; assembly: GCF_030263775.1. Taxonomy (NCBI): domain Bacteria; kingdom Pseudomonadati; phylum Planctomycetota; class Candidatus Brocadiia; order Candidatus Brocadiales; family Candidatus Brocadiaceae; genus Candidatus Jettenia; species Candidatus Jettenia sp. AMX1. The sequence goes on along the minus strand of NZ_SZPP01000060.1, from coordinate 41,363 downwards.
CGGGTCAACAAAAATGAGTATCTCCTAGCGCCCTCCCAGTACTTCTTTTATTAAAAGTGTTAAGTCAAGAATGGCGCGTTCGCCTTCGCCTGCAAAGGCTGAACCATGCATGGTTGCGAGCATTTTGGGCTTCAGAGCAGCCATTTCCCGGAGTAACTGTTCCGTCTTTGTGGTATACGGTATTGCGCCCATCAGTGGTCCTGTTTGGGATTTAATCAGGGCATTCCGTACCCGATCAATTATATCGGACCCTGTCACGGCCTCAACATTTCCAGTCTGAAGGAATAAATCTGAACAGAATAGTATTTGGTTCGTTTCTTCAAATAACATGCCTGCATCCCATCCGTGTGGCAAGTGCGGTGTTGGCAGGAAACGAAAACGGTATTTTCCTGTGCTTACTATTTCGTCCTTTGCCATTCCGCGGGGAGGCCGATCTGCGTAGTCGCCCAGGTTTACCAGTGAGCCTACCGTGCTGCAGAATGCCTGTGCCGACGGCGCTACTTTGAGCCATTCATTAAGAGAACCGCATTCATCTGCCTCAAAATGACTGAAACCGACCCATCGGATCTGCGACGGGTTAATAATTTTTGATAGTGTTTCATGTATGGCTGGAAACATACGCCTCATGCCAGTATGATAGAGTAAAGGTTCATCATCTTTAACAATGAACTGGTTGAATTGCAGGTTGAACTCTGGTGTGTAAATTGAGATGCAATATATATCCGGCGCAATTTCGGTTGTCTTGATCATTTTTTCCTCTTTCGTTTCATGATAAAATGCAGGGCAAACCTTCAGGTTTGCACTTTTGCAAGGCTAAAGCCTTGCCCTACATCGACTCTATGTTTTCATGGGTAGGGGCAGGTTTGAAACCTGCCCCTACTATAGTGCAAAATAGTTTCTGGCGCAACAGGAATAAAATGTAGCGAATTGGATTGGGTTTTCATCCGTTTCCAGGTATTATAATAACTTTTTTTATATAAGCGGTTTTCAGGGTGGCACTGACAAACTTTGTTTGTCAGTATGTTATATTCCCTACCCACGTGGGTCTTGAACCAAGCACGGACAAACCATCCCTGTTCAAGACATACAGGGACATGGTTTGTCCGTGTTGTGAGTTGAGAAAAGATTGCTTCGGGAAAAACCCCCTCGCAATGACAAATACTCTAGAGCCTCTTATGGTAAATTATCTTGATTGTATAGGAATTTTCATTTTATGTAAGCGGTTTTCAGGGTGGCACGGACAAACTCCGTTTGTCCGTGTTGCCGTCTTTAACTTGACTATCGCTTAAGGTATGCGACACTTTTCCCGGGAGATATTTGTATGTTTTATACGACCATTATATTAGCTTCAGAACTGGTTAACCACATTACCAATCCGGATTGGGTCATTATTGATTGCCGTTTCTCATTGGATAATCCTGAGCGTGGCCGTAAGGATTACGTCCAGTCCCATATTCCCGGCGCAATCTATGCTCATCTGAATGAGGACTTATCAGGTGAGATTATTCCGGGTAAAACAGGCCGTCATCCATTACCAAACATAAAAACATTCGTTCAAACTTTATCAAAGTGGGGGATAGATTCCGATGTCCAGGTGATAGCATATGATGACAAAGGCGGCTCAATAGCAGCACGGCTATGGTGGATGCTAAGCTGGGTAGGTCATAATAATGCCGCGGTCTTAAACGGAGGTTGGCAACAGTGGATAAAGAATAATTATCCGGTAAAAAGTGGTGTAGAGGATAGAAAGTTTAGCACTTTTGCCCCTCGACTTCGGAATGAACTCCTCTTTGATGCCAACGATGTCTTACGTATATTGAATAATCCTGGTTTTCGCTTACTGGACTCCCGGAGTGCTGACCGCTACCGGGGCGAACATGAAACAGTTGATCCGATAGCTGGTCATATTCCCGGTGCAATATCTGCCCCGTTTGCTGATAATCTGAATCCGGAAGGTATGTTTCTTTCAAGGGAAGAGTTAAAAGCCCGCTTTCAAACCCTCCTGGGTAATGTGCCATTTGAACGTGCCGTTTTTTATTGTGGTTCCGGTGTTACGGCATCTCACAATCTTCTTGCTTTAGCTTATGCTGGTTTGGGAGATGCCCGTTTGTATGCCGGTTCATGGAGCGATTGGATTACAGATCCTAACCGTCCGGTTTCTAAAGGTTCAAAATAAGGTATCAAACCTGAATAATAAAAGGTTCATTCTCTTTATCGTGCATTATCATAAGACCAAAATGGGGAGGTAATAAGCATGAGATTTCTTGTAACGGCAAAGGCATTTGATACAATTACCCGCGAGGATGAGGTATTGCGTGTCCGGCAAGTGTTTGGAGAAAAAGTCCGGCAGATATGTACATCTGGTAACATGATAGAAGGCGGTGTCTTTGTTGATGCGCGCGGCTGCTTTTTTCTTCTTGATGTAGACACTGCTACAAAGTTGTATGAATTATTGTCTCCGCTTCACGACTTTTGCAAAATCGAGATCCATCCAATAGATACTTTTGAATTTCTGGAAAAACTTTTCAAAAAGCTCGCGCCTAAGTAATCTCATTCTTCACAGCACAAAGCTCATAGCAAAGAATTGGTTGTATCGAATGCTTGTGAAAAGTTGTTTATTCTGTGCCTTTTGATGCTTCTTCATATATGATATGTTCAATGTTGGTGCGGATAATCTTGTATGGTTGGGCACCAGTAAGCACAATCGCCTGCTCCAATGGCTGATCTAACCGGCTGATGAGGATTGTTGGCACTGCAGTAATTCTCAAATCCCGGGCGAGTTTTTCATCTTTCAGAATATGCTCTGTATATTGGTTTGTCTCCAGAGCTTTACGGAGTTCATCACGGTCTAATCCTACCGATGTTCCAATAGTAAGCAGAACGTTTATATCGCTCAAATCTGATCCATCTTCAAAAAAGGCACGGAAGATTTCGTGGTTCATAGCCTCAAAGTGTGTTTTCGTACGGGCAAACTTTGCCGCTTCCAGTGCTTTGCGGCTCCGGGGTTGTACAGGCGGAAGCCGTAGCGCCATGCCCCGCATCTGAGCCATAGGATAGACGGCGCGTTCCCAGGTAGTTCTAAGATATTCACCCTGGGGATCAAGGGTAGGAACAGGATCGGGCCTGAGTTCAAAAGCCCGCCATTCCTGATGGATCGTATCGGCGTACTCTTTTTTAATCTGATTTAAGATAGGTTCCTCAAGATAACAGAAGGGACACACATAATCGCTCCAGATGTTAAGGTTGATTTGATGTTTGTTTTCCATATTTTTTCCTCCAAAATCAATTCATACGTTGCATTCCTATTTCTCCAATAAATAGTAAATATGCTCTCTTGTCAAGAAGGATATAATTATTGAGGGGTGGTAAAATTAAATAGCAAACCACCCATAATCCCCCTTAGTCCCCCTTTAAAAAAGGAGGAAATAATGATGAATGCTTTAGAAAAGGGGGAAATATTTGATTTAGAAAAAGGGGAAAAGTTTGATATGTTTGATCAGACAAACTTTTCTCAAGAAAAAATCCTTCCATCTTTCCCCCCTTTTCTAAATGTATCTTTCTTTCCTCCCTTTTTTAAAGGGGGGTAGGGGGGATTAGAGGGAAACATGGACACACATTGCTCTTTCTCCAGGGGGATAGCATCCTTTTCCATGGAACACTATTCTTCGCTTGATGCATATGCCGCTTAACCCACCCTACTCATTATAGAATTACCGGTAGGGTGGATTAAACGAAGTGAATCCACCATTGCATCTGAATGATATAACATTCCATACAATTCTTTGCCATGTCACACATTCCTCTGTTACACCCCTGTGTCATGTTACACATTGCTTTCCATAGTGATTATCAAATACTTTATGTCTTCCGAATTTGGGTTACAACGTGAGCCTTATAATCTTTCCCTGCATATGGAGCACCTTTTACCGGTATTTATGAAAATATACATTGCATAAACTCCTTACTTATTAACAGCTTACATCATTTTTTATCTTCTTTAGGGTATGCTAAAATTATCTCGTTTTTTGTAAAACAAAAGAGTATGAAAAACTTCTCATAAGATTTCCAAATTTTTTCCTGTTTCTATCCATTTGGAACACATTTTTCTTATGGATAGGGAATAGTATTGTACCTATGTATCGATAGTATACAGTATTTCAAAAATGTTTAGTAATTTACTTCTTGGTATTATGTTATGAGGTTTACATGCGACAATTGAAAATACACGCCTTTATTTTTCTTCCCTTTATGCTTGCTTTTGTTTCACAGTATAAGCTTTTGGTGGTTGCCCGAAACAAAATACGAAAATTGAGCAGGAAGAATTTAATCCCCTGTATCACTCCTGCCTCCACTTCCGAACAGGCAAATGCCGGTGGGAATCCGGAAAATAATACGAATACATGGATTTCTACCTTTGCAGAGCTTTCCCCATACATGATACGGGGAACGACATTTGGTAATTCAATCCAATTTTGATTTTGAGCAACTATAGTTCTTGGACAAAGTATCAGAAACCTTTTCACTGAATCCATGCCGTATTTGCCAGTCTGTAATCAGGTAAAAATTTGAATACCTACACATATTTCAGGGAAAAACAATGTGTTTCAAGGAGAAATTAATAGCAAGAGAAAGACGTGCGCTGTGCGGTATTTGCCCTGCAGGATGTTGGATTGTTGTTACCTATAACGAAGAAGGAAGAATTGATAAAGTGCGGCCTGACGAGAGCTCAGGTCTCGGTATTATCTGTAAACTGGGTGAATATTCTGCTGATATTGTGTACTCGAAGGACAGACTTCTCTATCCGATGCGTCGGAAAGGGCCTAAGGGTACGTATGAATTTGAGAAGATATCATGGGATCAGGCCTACGATACTATCATAGAAAAGTTGAACAGGATTAAGGCAGATTTTGGTCCTGAAGCCGCTGCACTTTATACTGGCCGTGGAAGTTTTGAGCTATCCATGTGTGATATTTATCAACCGAAAGGAGTTGCTGTCTCATCAGCTTCCAGTGTATTGTTTCCTTTTGGTTCGCCAAATACCATGGGCGTAGGGTCACTCTGTTATGTTTCTTTTGCAATGATAGCTCCTCATATAACCATGGGCGGCATGCTTATCAATATGTTCTCGGATATAGAAAATGCCGGGCTTATTATTGTCTGGGGCGCAAATCCGGCTACTGATTGCCCTCCTCTGGATCTTAAGAGAATACTGAATGCACGGGAACGTGGTGCAGAGGTAATCATAATCGATCCTCGCCGTACTATGACAGCAAAGTTAACAAATGCCGAGTGGGTTCCTGTTCGTTCAGGAACTGACGGAGCGCTTGCCCTTGGTATGTGTAATGTCCTTATAAAAGAAGAGCGGTACGATGAGGTATTTGTAAGAGACTGGACAAGAGGATTTGATGAATTTTCACGGTACGTGCAACACTTTAGTCCTGAGGTTGTAGAAGATATTACGGGTGTTCCGGCTGAAAAGATTCAATCGCTTGCCAGACGTATCTCTGAAGCGCATGGTGCATCACCTGTTATGTACAGTGGTCTTGAGTACAACGATAGCGGAGTGCAAGCCATACGCGCTACTCATGTGCTGTGGGCGCTTGCCGGACAGCTCGATGTTCCGGGTGGGCGTTGTTTTTCCATGAGGGAGAATCAATTTCCCCTGAACCGGGATGGCCATATTCCAAATCCTGATCTGCACAAGACAATAGGACGCAATCAGTTTCCTGTCTATAGCCTGTATCGTTCAGAATCTCATCCCATGTCCCTTCCTGATGCGGTTATACGGGGAAAGCCCTATCCGGTTCGTTCCCTCATTATCCTCGGCGCTTCTCTTATAACCGCCTGGCCGCAGCCAAAGGTCTGGAGGGAGACCTTGCATGCCCTGGATTTCCTTGTCTGTATAGACCGTCAGCTTACTGCGGATGCTGCCTATGCAGATATCGTGCTTCCCGGTACGACTCTGTATGAAATAGAATCATATATGATATACGGCCCCGTCTTTCGGATACGGGAAAAGGTTGTTGAGCCGGTGGGAGAGGCCAGGAATGACTTTTTTATCATGGCAGAACTTGCACGCCGTTTAGGCTATGGGTATCTGTATCCTCAAAACGAGGAAGAACTTCTCCGTCATGTTTTAAAAGCGTCAGGATTTACCCTGGAAGATGTACGTGCTAACGGTGGCACAGTACAGGTTCCCACCGTAATGATGCAATACAAAAAATGGGAGAAAGGACTATTGCGGTCCGACGGGAGACCAGGATTTGATACCCCTACAGGGAAATTTGAAATAGCATCCACCATACTTGAAGAGCATGGCTATGATGCGTTACCTGTCTACACGGAACCCCGGGAAGGTCCCCGCTCCCAACCAGAAACGAACAAAAAGTTTCCCCTTATTTTTAATTCAGGATCAAGGGTAACTACGGATTTTCGTTCACAGCACCATGCGATTCCAGGTTTGTATAAGGAACGACCGGAACCGACAGTTACCATAAATACTCATGATGCAAGGGAGCGCGATATTAAGGGTGGTGACCGTGTTACTGTCCAAACAGTACGTGGACAGGTCCCTATGAGGGCGCTTGTTACCGATGATATCATACAGGGTACCATAGATGCAAATATGGGTGGTGGCGGCCCTTTGGGACCAAAGGCGTGGCAGGAGTGTAATATCAATGAGTTGACAGATCTTAAGCGTTACGATCCTATCTCAGGATTTCCTGTTTATAAAGCGCTTTTGTGTGATGTAAGAAAAATCTCTGAGCAGAAGGAATCCGTCAGGATAGATTCAGGCGAGTATGGACCACCATACGCCGAACTTGCCGCGTCTGCAGAAGAGATAAAAGAGAAGAGAAGACGCATTTATTTTGATCATAATGCCACAACACCGCTTGATTCAGAGGTGTTTGAAGTAATGATGAGATCTATGGGAGATTGTTACGGAAACCCTTCAAGCATCTATAAAGAAGGAAAAGACGCTTCTTGTATCCTGGAAGCATCCCGCAGAAGCATTGCACAATTGATTAACTGTACAGCCCGGCGCATTCTCTTTACCGGTAGCGGCTCAGAGGCGAATAACCTGGTGTTAAAAGGTGTTGCATTTTGGAATATAAAAAGGAAGAAAAACCATATCATAACGACACAGATAGAACATCCATCGGTGCTTGCGACGTGTGAGTGGCTGGAGAAAAATGGTATGAGGGTGACCTATCTTACCGTAGACCGTGCGGGAATGGTTAACCCTGAAGATTTGGCTCATGCAATTACTGATAAAACCTGTCTCGTAAGCATAATGACCGCAAACAACGAAACCGGAACAATACAGCCCGTTAAGGAATTTACGCGTATAGCGAGGGAACACGGGGCTTTATTTCATACCGATTGTGTTCAGGGAATAGGAAAGATCCCGATTGATGTGGAAACCCTTGAGGTTGATTTTTTATCGATGTCAGGCCATAAAATACATGGTCCGAAAGGCGCCGGTGCACTCTATATACGAAACGGGGCAAACCTTGAACCCCTTATTCATGGCGGGAAGCAGGAATATGGATTACGGGCAGGGACTGAAAATTTACCAGGAATTGCAGGGTTTGGCAAAGCAGCAGAAATTGCTCTGAAAAATCTTGCACAGATGGATGCGGTAAGAAACATGCGTGACAGACTCGAAGACGGAATAAGGGAACTACTTCCTGGAGTGACATTAAACGGGCATAGAACTGAGAGACTTCCGAATACCCTGAATATAATCTTGCCCGGCATGCGTGGGGAATCAATTGTGCTGACTCTTGACCAAAACGGTGTATCCATTTCTTCAGGCTCTGCTTGTCGCTCCGGTTCTCCTAAACCATCGCATGTTCTTATTGCGATGGGATTGTCTGAAGAAGAGGCGCATTGTTCTGTCAGGTTTTCTCTTGGTGTTGAAAATAGCGGGAAAGAGGTTGAGGCGACTCTCTTTCTTCTCAGGAAAGTAATTCGTGATTCGAAAAACATTGTTCGTTTTATTCCATGCCGTTAAGGAGAGACAACCAGGAGGGGTTATCGCCATATACATCTAATCCTCCTTAGTCCCCCTTTAGAAAAGAGGGAAATGATGGATGCTTTAGAAAGGGGAGAAATGTGTGAGTGATTGAGAAAAGGGGGAAATCCCTCGTTCCCTCCTTTATGAAAGATTGACTTCTTTTTCCCCCTTTTCTAAAGGGGAGTTAGGGGGGATTAGAAGGAGACAGGGACACACGTTGCTTTTTCTCCAGGGGGATACCTCCTTTTCCATGGAACACTATTCTTAGCTTGATTGTAGAGGGATTTTCATTGTATGTAAGCGGTTTTCAGGGTGGCATGGACTGTACAGACGCATAATAATGCGTCTCTACAGTCCGTGTTGTGTTTAATGTGTCATTTGCGAGGGTATTGTCCGAAGCAATCTCTTGATGCATAGGAATTTCAATGTTTGTTGTAGGGGCGAAGCATTTGCTGAGATTACATTTGAATGCAGCCTATATTCTGGATAGCAAATGCTTCGCCCTACGTGTGACCGCAAACAAAGTTGCCGAAGTCCTAATTTGATGCATATGGGGGTTACCGATGCCTTTGCTTATATTGAAAGATGCAGACGGTAATAATGTTAAAAGCCTATCGGAAAACGGTATAAGGAAAAATTGTTATTATGAAGAGTAATAGTTGTGTGAGAGAGGAGATTTTATCTATGTATAGCGCTTCCAGTATTGATCGTATTGAAGTGAAAAATTGTATGAGTGATACGTATAGTAACGATTTAAAGAACGATGTTTTAAAGGGATTAACAGCCACGCAAAAATATATTCCAAGTAAATATTTTTATGATACCTACGGCTCTCGTCTCTTTGAAGAGATTAGTCTTTTGCCAGAATATTATGTAACACATACAGAGTTATCGATTCTACAGGATACTGCTTCCGCAATAATAGAAAATTTTCCGGAAGGGGATCTTATTGAACTTGGTTCCGGCGCAAATGTAAAGATCAAAACCCTCCTTGATATAGCATACAAATCATACCTGGCTGATATCCGTTACGTATCGGTTGATGTAAGTGAAGCGTTACTCGTTAAGGCCTTAAAGGAATTAGTAACTATATATCCTGACTTACGGGTGTTAGGCATCGTTGCTGATTTCACAAAACATATGAAGGAAATTCCGTTGGATCGCAACAAGGTATTCATTTTTTTTGGAAGCACTATTGGCAATTTTACGGAAAAAGAGAGCATTGTTTTTTTAAAAAATATTGCTCGCTTCATGGGACCTAATGATCGATTCCTTTTAGGTTTGGACATGGTAAAGCCCAAAGAGATATTAGAACTTGCATATAATGATCCTCCCGGTATTACCTCTAAATTTAATAAAAATATTCTCAGTGTGGTAAACAGAGAACTCGATGCAAATTTTCATAGAGATCATTTCGATCATGTTGCCTTTTTTAATGGGGGAAAGAATCAGATCGAAATGCATTTGCGGGCAAATCGTACAGTCTCGGTAAAGATAAAAAAATTAGATTTAACGGTTGAAATAGAAAAAGATGAAACAATCCGTACAGAAATATCACGGAAATTCAGAAGGGAAAGCGCTGAAAAAATGGTTGATGAGGCAGGTTTAAGGATTAACCGGTGGTTTTCCGATCCGCAGGGATGGTTTTCCCTGGTTGAACTAAAGAAATCAACCTCCTATCTATGGAAAGAACACCTGAGAACACAAATTGCACAGAGAAAAGCGAAAAGGGTAAAAGGTTGAAATGTTGAAAAGCGATAGGGGCGAGGATGCATGCGCAAAATCCTGTAAAGATATATTGGCTTTGCCCGTATCCATACCACATAAATACCACAATGTATGCAATTACCTATTGAACGTATGTTTTTACAGCCATATAGAAGATATCATAAGAATTTATTATTATGATATTTAAGATTGAATCCAATGTCTTTGTATGAGTATGCATGCAAAGAATGATAGTCGGTTTTTCGTAAGAGTAAGGATAAAAAAACCATGAAGTATACTTGTTTTGTCATAAGTAATTAAATAATTTATGTTTATGTATCAATGATATCTCGATAATAAATTTTGGTATTCATGGTTTTTGGCAAACTTTTTGCTTAAAATATACTGCGTCAGACAGTGCTGTTGAGGGTCATTTCAGAAGTTTAAAAACTTTTTGATAGGGAGAAAAGGGATGTTGAAAAAACTCAGTCTTAGTTTAGTGGCAGGGGCATTTGTTTTTGGCTTTGGTATTGTAAATACTCCGTTTGTTGGTTCTGCCATGGCAGACCATCACTATGAAGAAAAGAAAAAAGAGAAGAAAGAAGTGGAAACAGATGATGGGAAAACGATAGAAAAAAAGACAGAGGTAAAGAAAAAAGACGGAGAGAAGGAAATAGAAAAGATACAGAAGACGGAAAAGAACTATTAAAGAGTTTCATGAAATACTTAAAGATTGTTGCATCTGTCGGGTTCCCCTCCTTTCTTGAAGAGATTCAAGAATATATCCCTTCAGATGCAGCATCTTCAAAAGATTACTCGCTTGCAATGTATTCGGAGAAGGGTTAAGCAATATGCAATAAGGATTCTTACCAAAGATAAAATGTAGTACGGATAAGGGCAAACTCTGAGTAATCAGAGGACGCAAAGGAAAGGGTCTTGGGAAGAGTGAAAAGAAGTATAGGAAAAGACAGCCTTGCTGCCGAGGTGTTTTTAGTGAATATCTTTGTAGTAAGGCTTTTTTATTGCTAATTCAAGAAATGGCGATTTATTACTTATAAGAATACCACCAAGGAGTTTTTATTATGCCGACAAAGAAAAAGTCTATAAAGAATGTGAGTGACAAAGAACAACGTCAATATGAACATATTAAAGAAAAGGCACAAAAATCGGGCCGGTATGGCAAGCGAGCAAAGGAAGTAGCTGCGAGAACCGTGATCAAGCAACACAAAAAGAAAGGTCATGAGAAGGGGAAATGAATTATGAAGATCGAAAAAGTCTTTTTTAATTTTGTCTTGCTTATTTTTACTGATCTGTTGAAGCAATACAAGCAGGAATCTGTGGATCTCGTCAAGATCAAAGCCCTTATGTACTATATTAAAGGTGTTAAAATTGCCCGGTTTGCATATCTCGGTTTATTTCTCTTGCTGGTTCTTTTCATTTGCATGGTTAACGGTTTTTTGCTTATCCATTTAGCATTTTTCTATTATATGCCCTGGAGCAGAGATGTGAAATTATTAACCGTGTTTGTACTCGGTATTTGTTACTTTCTTATTCCCCTGGGAATTTATATTTATTATGCCTCACAAAGGAGCTGGATGAAATTATCAAAAGCGAACAAATTGATGCATAAAGTCTTGGATAAAGATGTTTAAAATACATGAATACACTGAGAAAGGAGATAGTGTCATGGATCAAACAAAAACAGGCGGTATCAAAGATTTGGATAAAACAATGGATCAAACCAAAGCAGGCGGTGTCAAGGATCAAGATAAAATAGCAGAGGCCCTTGAATATTTGAATAAAGAAGCAAAAGAAAAGAAGGGGGAGATTAATCGATTAATTGGAGAAAAATACTCGAACATCAAAGAGATGATGAGTGGAGCTGTGGCGAGTGGAGAAGAAAAAGCGAAGGAAATGGCGACAGAAATCGATACAAGGGTTCATGAAAATCCATGGCTATCGGTAGGTATTGCTGCCGCTGCTGGTTTTCTTTTAGGTTATGCTGTTGAAGCAGCATGTAAACGCTCAAAGTGAAATGCCTCATGATACTATAAAGACAAGAAAAATAGGAAAGGAGAGTGTGGATTATGAATTATCAAACTCCAGAAAGACCAAAAGAGAATATTGGCGGAGAAGGGATGGAGCATAGTAGCGCCGAGAAAATGAATAAAGCCCTTGCACTATTGAATGAAGTAGCAAAAGAAAAGAAAGAAGAGCTGAATCAATTGATTAGTGAAAGATATTCGAATATTAAAGAAATGATGGATGAAGCAACGGAATCATTCAAAGAGACACTGGAAAAAACAAAACAAAATTTGGGCGAGGCTATGGCAAGCGGAGAAAAAAAGTTAAAAGAGATGAGCGTTACCTTTGATAAGAAAATCCATGATAACCCATGGACATATTTGGCGCTTACCGCTGTCGGTTTTTTCCTTTACGGCATTATTATTGGCGGTTCCGGCCGATCCATTACAAAGTATAAATAACAGGGAAATATGAGGATGATAAATATATCCTCTTTTTTTCTTCTTCCTTCTTTTGAGCATTGAAATAATGCTCCATGTCAGAATGAAGTAAAGGTCTTTCCTGTGCTTATTTTGGAAGAGAAGCCTGCTTCATTGGTAAGAGGTATGGGGCCATTTCCTGATAGTAATATTACAGAACGTGTGACGGTTACACTCCTTGTGACGACACACTTCTGTAATAGGTTACATTTTATCTGCTATTCTGTTCCTTTTCTTGCCCTGTTCCAGGAAAAGTTATCCATAGGCTTGACACATTTTGTTAAAAACTTATGTCAGGGTTAAAGCCTTATCTTATATCTGTTTACTTTTTATGTTTACCCTGACTTTTACTAAAATATGACAAAGTAAACGATATTTCCCTTTCGTGGTACATTTTTTGTGACTATGTAATCTTGTGAAGAAGGATAATCAAGACAAAGATGATCTGTTGTATGCCCCTTAAACAGAAAGAGGAGAAAGCTGCAAGATGAAGAGGGTAAGTAAAGTTTTTACAGCACCGGTGATTCTTTTGCTAGGAGTATTTCTCATACGATCTTTTTTACATGAGCAAAAATGTATAGCCCAACCATCAAAGATAGAAGTTATCCAAAAGATCAAAGGAATGCAGATACCTTTCTTAGCTAATAAAGGTCAGGTTAACGAAAGGGTAAAATTTTATGCACATATTCCTGGTGGAACTCTATTCGTTACGAAAGCGGGAGAGATTATGTATTCTCTGTCTGCGTTTCAAGGGAAAAAGGATACGTATTTGAGAGATTTAAAGAATCTTAAAAATAGTATTACGGGGGACTACGGCAATTCCGATACAAACCCTTTATCCTCTTTTCATAAAATGCCTTTCCATTTCTATCCCATAAAAGATGCTGCCAGCCGATCCCGTATCCTCTCTTATTTCTTCCTGCCTCCCTGCAGCTTATTGGAAGAGATCTGTAATCTTCATGATAAAAAACAAGGCTATCCCGATTCATCGAAATGGAATATGCACCGCGTTGACCTGGATGAGAAAGATTCAGGGTGTTTGACGCTAAAAGAAGAAATTTTCAATGGAAATAGTATTCTGGCAGAGGGAGAAGGAAAGGCCACAACACAGGTGAATTATTTTAAGGGAAATGACCCATCTCTGTGGAAGGAGAATATCTCAGCATATGAATATATCAGTTTCGGAGAAGTATACAATGGGGTAGAGTTAAAATTAAAGGCTTGTGGAGCTAATGTTGAAAAGCTCTTTCATGTAAAGCCCTATGCAGACCTTGGCAGTATAAAGATAAAACTCAACGGGGCGAATGCCCTGAAAGTGAATGAGAAAGGTCAGCTTGAGGCAGAAACAGCATTCGGAACCGTTCTGTTCACAAAACCTGTGGCGTATCAGGAGATTCAGGGAAAACGGGTGGAGATTGATGCGGAATACAGAATCCAGAAGTCAGAATCCAGAAGTCAGAATTCAAAGGAAAAAATTTCTCAGCTTACAATTCCTCAACTTATCTACGGTTTCAAGGTGGCAAGCTATGATAGAACAAAAGAACTCGTTATAGACCCTCTTTTGGCAGCTACCTACCTGGGAGGAGGTTCTCATGATATTGCTTATTCAATGGCTGTTGGTCCAGATGGAGGTATCTATGTAGGTGGCTGGACTAAATCATCAGATTTTCCAACAAGTACAGGTGTTTATGGGACTTCTCATCGTGGTAATTCTGACGTTTTCATAGCAAAAATAAATGGTGATTTGACAAAAGTTATCGCATGCACGTATTTAGGAGGAAGCTCCGATGATTATCTTCATTCTCTGACAGTAGATTCCAGCGGAGATGTATGCGTGGCTGGTTTAACCGCATCATCAGATTTTCCAACAAGCGCCGATGCTTTTGATACTTCTTATAATGGCGGAAACTCCGACCTCTTTCTATCAAAGTTATCTGAGAATTTAACCATACTCAATGCATCCACATATATGGGTGGATCTTCTGATGATAGAGGAGAATCCATAGTTACAGACCGGGAGGGAAATGTATTTGTAACGGGCGAGACGTCTTCATCAAACTTTCCCATTATCAAGGGTTCTTATGATACTTCTTATGGTGGTTATTACGATATTTTTATATCGAAATTGAACAGGAATCTGACAAAACTCCTCGCATCTACCTATTTGGGCGGAAAAGATTATGATTATAGTTCTTCCATAGCCATAGCCTCCGATGAAAACCTTTATATTACTGGTAATACGTGGTCGTCAGGCTTTCCAACTACTGCAAATGCATATGATATCTTTCTGGATGGACCTTCTGACGCCTTTATATCAAAATTTGACGGAAGTTTAAAAAACCTTCTCTCATCTACCTATCTGGGAGGGAACGATTACGATTATGGTCAGTCTATAATCGTAGATGCAGATGTAAATGTTATTGTAGTTGGTCAGACCTATTCATCAAACTTTCCAACAACATACGGTGTTTTTGCTCCTGCACATGGTGGTTATTACGATGTTTTTATATCAGTGTTTCCCGGGGATCTGGCAAGTCTTTTAGGATCTACCTATTTAGGCGGGTCCGGTTATGATTATGGTGAGTCGGTAACCATAGATTCAAGCAGAAGTTTGCGGCATGGAGCTATCTATGTATCTGGTTATACTACTTCGCCAGACTTTCCTGTGACTACCGGCGCTTATGATACTGCTCTCAGCGGCGCTACCGATGCTTTTGTATCAAAGGTAAGTAGTGATTTAAGAAATCTTCTTGCAGCAACATACCTGGGGGGAACTCTGCGTGATTACGGGTATGGTCACTCTATGGTGATGGATCCTGCCGGAAATATCTATCTGTCCGGTTGGACTGAATCAATAAACTTTCCCGTCACGGGCAATGCTTATGATGCTTCTTATAACGGCGATTACGATATCTTTGTAGCAAAGCTTGATAATAATCTTTCCACCCCATTTATTGCGCCTGCTGCGGTAACGGGGGGAGCGGCAAATGTGACGGCGCACTCGGCAACATTACAGGGGGTAGTAAATGCTAACGGCTTGAATACCGTTGTGTGGTTTGAGTATAGCACGGATAAAGGAGAGTATACCAGGAATTCGCCCAGGCAAACAATAAGCGGGTCAGGCGATACAGAGATACGTATTGATATAGGAGACTTAGCAGGCGCGATACTCTACTACTATAGAATAGTAGCACAGAATGAGGCGGGGATTACCTATGGAAGGGCATCTACTTTTTCCCCTTGTACAGACTCCTACGAGCCTAATGAAAACATGGATACAGCCTATGGACCAATAATTCTTGGCGTCAGCTATCATGGAAGGATATGCAGTTCTTCAGATGTCGATTATTTTAAGATAATGATAGCTAGCCCCGGAAGAGTATCGCTTGAACTCGATATGCCAAGGAACAAGCAATATAATATGCGCCTTTATGATCCTTCACGGTTATTGATAGCCTCCACATCTTTACATACAAAGGGTGTGGATACCATAAATTATAACGCAACCACGATAGGGACATATTACCTGGAGGTCGCAAGTCGTTCAGGCGATTACGATGAAAATTTAACATACTCACTGACAGGGACATGGCCGACCACGACTGCGGCTATACCACCGGTAGCAACAACCGGGGCTGCAACAAATGTAACAGCCAATTCCGCGATGTTGAATGGGATAGTAAATGCGAATCAGTCTCCAACTGCGGTATGGTTCGAATACGGCACAGGTAGCGGTTTATATAATACTACCTCCTCAACCCAGACTATCGATGGATCGATTGATACGGCAATACGTATCGAGATAAGCGGATTATCACCTGGAACAGCGTACTATTACCGGATAGGGGCGAAAAACGATATTGGGATTGTTTATGGAAGTGAGGGGGAGTTTATCACACCCTGATGAGAAAGAAACTCTTCTGTATCCAAAAGTTTATTCAATATTTTTGACGAAAGGAGGTAGAAAAGAAGGAGGCTTGTAAAAGAAAAGCTTCTGGTGAATATACCAGGACAGGGCATAGGTATAGTATATACTGTATGTCACTCTATTGTAGATATACACCGTAATATTTGTAGGGAAATTTTGCCATTATTGATGTGAAAGGAGGAAAGAAATGAAGAGAAAGAACGTAATGAGTAAAAATACAATAGTAGGACTTGCTTGTGCATTTCTCGTAGTAACTGCAGGTTGTGCCATAGACCGCACCATGGCTAAGAGGGCTCCGGCTGCTCAATCACCCGGACTTCACAGGGTTATTAAACCTGGACCGCCGACAGAGAAGGTAATTATACCAAATCTGAAAGGCGAATATGAGATGTTGCCAACCGAATCGGTTGTTATTCAATTAACCTCAGGATACCTGTCAGATTTCCAGGTTGATATTGACGGAGATGTTTTAGGATTAGTAGAAAATGTAGAAAGACAACGTGATCTGGAAGCTGCGGATATGGGATATTACACTTCTAAACTCATGCCGGATGTTAGTACCAATGATCTTGCCTATCGGGAGATTACTGTTTATCCGTCTCCGAGCAAGCGGGATGGTGATACGTTTAATATAAATATAAGAAATATCTCTGCCAGTACGAAATACACAGGATTAGAAAAGATTAGTTCTCCGCTAACGATTACTGTTGTAGGCGAAACAGCCAGAGAAGAGAGGAGAAGTAGTGACGTAGACAGAAGAACCGAAAGAATCCAGGGACAGGAAGAGGAGGAAGAGGAATAGGTAAATGTAAGTCGGGTATTGAACAGAGGTTTGTTCTCAGGTTTAGAATTGGCGAAGGATAGAGTTGATCAATAGTATCTCCTTATAAAAGTCTGTAATGATACTGCTGATAATCCTATTCCAGAAATACTCATATGAATCCAGTTCCCTGGCAGAGAAAACGATGAGTTTGATAAGGTGTAAGAGGCGACTGGTTGTGGTTCGCTAGTCGCCAATAACACCGTATTAAACCCATAAGCATTTTTGTGATTTTCTGTCATGGTGATTGTTCTCATGTGCTCATATCCATTGATAATAGTTCTCTTTATGTATCATCCATGAATAGTAAGGTATTTCAGTATTGGTTAGAAATAAATTATGGGAATGGAGTAAGAACAGTCCTATTTGGATCTTACTCAAAAATACATACCTTGAATGGAATGAGGATAAGGCATCTCGCTTAGCCGCTGCGTTGGCATATTACACAATATTCTCTCTTGCTCCTTTATTAATTATGGTGATTGCTATTGCCGGTTTTATATTTGGGCAGGAGGCGGCGCAGGGAGAGATTGTGAATCAAATGAAAGGTTTGATCGGTGAAGCAGGCGCACATGCAGTAGAGAGAATGATCATGAGTGCACGGAATACCTCTTCAGGTATCATCGCAACGATATTTGCTCTTGTTACTCTATTTCTGGGAGCGACATTTGTATTTGGCCAACTTCGGGATGCCCTCAATACCATATGGGAGATAACACCCAAGCCAATGAGTGGTGTGATTGGCTTTATGAAAGACCGTGTCATTTCTTTCGCCATGATACTGGCAATCGGTTTTTTACTTCTGATATCGCTGGTAATGAGTGCTGCATTATCGGCCTTCAGCGGCCTTCTGAACGAAATATTTCCGAAACTTTCCTTTATCATGCACAGTGTAAACTTCATTGTTTCTTTCGGGATTACTACCCTCCTCTTTGCGATGATTTATAAAATCCTGCCCGATGTAAAAATTGCCTGGAGTGATGTTTGGCTTGGGGCCGCAATCACCTCGATGTTATTTACCGTGGGTAAGTTTTTGATTGGTTTATACCTTGGAAAGAGCAGTGTCTCATCCGCCTACGGCGCAGCCAGTTCTTTAGTTATTATCCTTATCTGGGTTTATTATTCAGCCCAAATATTTTTGTTTGGTGCCGAGTTTACCCAGGTGTATGCAAATACGTATGGTTCAGGTGTGAAACCTTCAACAGGCGCCACATCTCTTCCTGAAAAGTATTGCGCCGAAAAAGGAATAGCGGATACTGCAACTACAAAGATAAAGCCGCCCAATAAGAAGAACGATACTTCGGGTACTGGCCAATAATAAAGTTGCTCTTACATATTACACTATATATCTGACATTCAAGAGATTTTCACGAGTATCCATAGATTTTGAGGGGGTTACATGAATCTCCCCGGTAAAAACCTTCGGAAAAGAAAAAGGTGAATTTGTCCTGCTTAATCCACCACCTGAATACTGCTCAGCTTAAAAGAAAACCTCCCGAACGCCAGATACCAGATACATGATATATGGTGATAAATAATTCTTCTCTTATGGCAAAAGAGGGTGAAGTCCTGGTATAATTTGGTATAAAAGCTGTAATCAATAAAACGGGAAACAATACCGGTAGATAACTTACAGAGAAATATTCCTGATCAAGGTTCTCGTATCAGGTATTTCCATAATTCTCATAAAGGTATCTGTAACCGTATTAAATGCATAGGAAATTCAAACGTGTTGCCTCTCCATGAATTCCCTTCACGGAGGGGGACAAGCACTGTCCCCCGATGGCGGGGGTAAAGGGCATATGTATCAAGTTAAAGACGGCAACACGGACAAACGTAGAGACGCATTATTATGCGTCTGTACAGTCCGTGCTATAGACTTTCAGCCCTTCGGGTCTATGATGGTTCTTGTGGCTTGTAGTGGCTTGTTCCCAAACTCTTCCCCATTTACATGAGGACATGGTTTGGGAACAAGTCGGGTAGCGTTTAGCTTGATTGCAGAGGAATTTTCATTGTATGTAAGCGGCTTTCAGAGTGGTACAGACAAATGATTCCTACAGGGACATGGTTTAGTTGAGAAAAGATTGCTTCGGGAAAAACCCCCTCGCAATGACAAATACTCTAGAGCCTCTTATGGTAAATTATCTTGATTGTATAGGAATTTTCATTTATGTAAACGGTTTTCAGGGTGGCACGGACTGTACAGACGCATAATAATGCGTCTCTACGTTTGTCCGTGTTGCTGTCTTTCTTGAATATCGTAAAATCCTTTCGTTTTCCTTATCCAAACTATAATGTAACGTTATGAGAATGTATAAAAAGCTATTTTGTATTAGTATCATACCGGTGGTTGTCTTTTTTTCTCAGACAAACTACAGTAAGGCCGATGACGCCTGGCAGCTAGATGGTGACTCAGCAGAAATGAGCGATGACGAAGAGATCGAACAGGGTAAGAGAGTGGATGAATATATAAGGCATCACTTTTACCTGTGTGATGATGCAGAGCTTATTCAGGCAGTTAACACTATTGCGCGCAAACTCATCATTCTTTCTGACCGGAAGACGCTTCCCTTTACCTGTACTATTATCCAATCCCGTTCAATCAATGCCTTTTCTGCCCCTGGCGGGTATATATACGTAACCTATGGCTTATTAGCATTTGCAAAAAGCGAAGATGAAGTTGCGGGGATTATTGGTCATGAGATTGCTCATGCATCTCTTAGGCATGTTTCAAGATTGTATCACGAGGTTATGGAAAACTCTCATGGCAGCGAATCAGATCTTGATATAACCTTGCTCTTGAACAACCACCTTGAGGAATTTGAGCATGAGGCAGACTCCACCGGTGTTTTCTATGCGTATAAAGCAGGATTCAATCCGAACGGATTGCCAGATTTTTTGGAAAGACATCTGGATCTCATGATGAGTGACAGGATATTTAGTCTCTTGAATTTTAGTTTTTCTGTTAAGGTTAATTCGAGGATTAATCTTTTGAGAAAGTATATACCTACTTTAGAAAAGGAGTGATGTATGAAACAGATGACTGAACAAAATCTGATAAACGCCTTTGGCGGTGAAAGTCAGGCCCATATGCGTTATCTGTATTTTGCCGACCAGGCTGATAAAGAAAACTTTCCCAATACCGCCCGTTTATTTCGGGCTATCTCTCATGCGGAATTTGTCCATGCTGGCGACCATTACCGTGAACTCGTTCATTTAGAAGGCGGATTTGTGGCGAATAGTATGGCGACCTTTGGGCCTGGCGATACAAAGAAGAATATACGATTAGCTATCATGGGAGAAAACTTTGAGATTACCGAGATGTACCCTACGTATATTGAAGTGGCCAAATTCCAGGGAGAAAAAGGTGCAGAGAGGAGTTTTCGATGGGCTTACGGTACGGAAAAGATGCATAAAGCGCTTTTTGAAAAGGCGAAAGAGGATGTCGATAGAAACAGTGATGTCGCATTAGGGCCTATTCAAGTTTGTAGTGTCTGTGGATATACCCGCGAAGGAGAGGCCCCGGATAAATGTCCTTTGTGTGAAGCAAAAAAAGAAGACTTCATTGCCTTTCGGTAATGCCAAAGATTTTATGAGGAAAATGATTGAGCAGCAGTTCATGAATGTCTTTGGTAGTGAAAGCCATGCCTCTACACAGTATCTGCATTTTGCTCGCCAGGCTGATAAAGAAGGTTTTCCCAATACGGCTCATGTATTCCGGGCGATCGCTTATTCGAAAAAGGTTCAGGCTAACAACCACTATGCTGAGCTCAGACACCTGGAAGGGAGGTTTATGGTGAACTGCAGGGTAACATTCGGATTTGGCGATACAAGGAAGAATGTAGAATTAGCTATGGCAGAAGAGGAGTTTGTAATCACCGATGTATATCCTGTCTATATTGAGATCGCTAAGTTTCAAGGAGAAAAAGAAGCGGAGAAAAGCTTTACATGGGCTTATCTCGTTAAAAGAATACATAAAAAGCTTTTTGCAAGGGTAAAAGAAGTTATCGATGGTAATACTGATATAGAATTTGGTCCAATTCAGGTCTGTACGGTATGCGGATATACACGAAAAGGAGATACGCCGAATAAATGCCCCGTATGCAAAGCATCGAAAGAATATTTCATCGCTTTTCCATGAAAGTATTGTACAATGAAAACCTTCCTTAAGAAAGCTTTTTAAGGGGAATTTTACTGCAGGATGCTTACCTTGATGATATTGGGTTGCAGACCAGAGCTATAGTATCTTACGGATGAAACAAAACATATCTGCATGATGCGCCGAATGCAAGTTACCAGCTTCATTTCTGCCTTATCCCGTTCAGTTCCAATCGCTGCTTACGACATACCGCATTCCGTGTCTGCTATTTTGCTCTGCTTGAAAAAATCCTTGAATTTAAAATATTTTGCCATTACTATAGTCGGGTTAATACTCATTATAGAATTACCGGTAGGGTGGATGAAGCGTAAGCGAATCCACCTTAGCATCTATAAAAACATTTTTACAGAGTAATGCAACAGCGATGCATCGATCGGGGATAATTAGTTTACTTACGGACTTTGGCAATCAAGATGCATACGTGGGCATCATGAAAGGGGTAATAGCAGGGATTAATCCTGGCGCACATATTATTGATATCTGCCACAATATTCTTCCACACGATATAGGTAACGGCGCCTATCTCCTCTCTACATCTTATAAATATTTTCCCAAAGGGACTATTCACGTAGCAGTTATTGACCCTGGTGTAGGAAGCGCCAGAGGTATTGTTTGTGTTGAAACGCAGGATTACCTGTTCCTTGCTCCCAATAATGGTCTCCTGAGTCTCATTGCCCGGAAGGAAAGGTTGAAAAATATCATTCATATAACCAATAGCAGGTATTTTCTGCCATCGCCGGGTCATACCTTCCACGGACGGGATATCTTTGCGCCTGTTGCTGCACATTTATCACGGGGAATAAAAATCCGGCAATTAGGTGCTAAGATAGATCAACTGGAGTGCCTTGATATACCAGAGCCGCGCTTTAAAAAACCGGGACAACTGGAAGGTCAGATTATTTCTATTGACCGATTTGGAAATCTTATTACCAATATTACAAGAACGCATGTAGAAAGTTTAGCATTAGGTCAGAGAGACAGTGAAGTAATCATCGGGAAAAAGAAAATTTTGGGATTAAGCAAGACCTATGCGGATGTAAGCGACGGGAAATCACTTACTCTTATTGGAAGTGCAGGCTTTCTGGAAATCTCGGTAAACCAGGGAAATGCCCAAAAATATTTTAACGTAGACAGGGGCAGTAAAATAAGTATCCGTCTGATGAAGCATGCGCAGAGCCGGTGATTTGCAGCTTTGCAAGGCTGAAGCCTTGCCCTACCTGTAAGAATAAAAATCTGCCGAAGGCGTTTTATTCAAAATACATAAAATACTCATGTTAGACAAAACTTACAAAGAACAATTACAAATTTGGGACAAGACATATCTCTGGCATCCTTTCACTCAGATGCAGGATTACATCAAAGAGACGCCCTTAATTATAGAAGAGGGAAGAGGCATCTTTTTGAAAGATATCGATGGCAAAGAATACCTTGACGGAGTTTCATCCATGTGGTGCAATTTGCATGGACATTGCAGGAAGGAGATCAATGATGCTGTAAAGCGGCAACTCGACAAGGTTGCGCATACTACCCTCCTGGGGCCTTCCAATATACCATCTATTTTATTAGCCAAAAAACTTGCAGAAATTGCGCCGGAAGGGTTGGAAAAGGTTTTTTATTCAGATAACGGTTCTACGGCCAATGAAGTTGCTCTCAAGATGGCTTTTCAATATTGGCAACATAAGGGATGCAAGGATAAGACAGAGTTTGTTGCCTTACAGTATGGTTACCATGGGGATACCATTGGGACCATGAGTGTTGGTGGTATAGATCTGTATCACAAAGCTTTCAGTCCTCTTTATTTCAAAACATCGTTTGCTCCCTCGCCGTATTGTTACCGGTGTCCATTGGGAAAGCAGAACAAAGATTGTGATTTACAATGTCTTGGTGGGTTAGAAGATATTTTAAAGGAAAAAGCAGATCGTATTGCCGCTCTTATTATGGAACCACTGGTCCAGGGCGCCGGTGGAATGATTATCCATCCAAAAGGGTATTTATCCGGCGTCGCTGCCTTATGTAAGAAATACAACGTCCTCCTTATCCTGGATGAGGTACTTACCGGCTTCGGGCGGACAGGGAAAATGTTCGCATGCCTGCACGAGGGAGTTGTTCCTGATATTATGGCATTATCGAAAGGCATTAATGGGGGGTATATGCCTCTGGCGGCCACGCTTTCAACGCAGGAGATTTATCATGCATTTCTGGGTGAATTTTCCCAGGTAAAAACCTTCTTTCATGGGCATACCTATACAGGCAATCCCCTGGGATGTGCTGCTGCATTAGCGAGTCTCGGGTTATTTGAAAAAGATGATATCCTGAGAAATCTGGAACCCAAAATCAAATACGTATATGACAAGCTAAAATCTTTTGAATCACTGGAACATGTTGGAGATGTGAGGCAATGCGGGCTTATCGCAGCTGTTGAGCTTGTTAAGGACAAAACCACGAAAGAACCCTATCCATGGGAAGAGCGGATAGGGGTTCATGTGTGCCTCGAGGCAAAAAAACATAACTTGCTTATCAGGCCGCTTGGACATATTATTGTCATTATGCCGCCATTGATTATCGGAATTGATGAATTGGATAGGATGCTCGATACTATCTATAAATCTATAGAGATTGTTACCGGTAAGAATAGCTAAGGGAAACAGGAAAAACAGGAGAAATGGGCTTGCATACGAATGATTGACAGACAGGACAACATTCCCTCTCATTTCATGCTTTCTTCAGACACAATGTATTTTACATGGGAGAATTATGTATTATGGAAAAGGGATATTTTATTACGGGGACAGATACCGGTGTCGGGAAAACCCTTGTTACGGGTGGATTAGCAGCCCTTTACAAAAGCAGAGGCGTGAATGTAGGTGTTATGAAGCCAATTGCTACCGGTTGTAAACGTGTGGAGAATCATCTCGTATCTGAGGATGCCATCTTCCTGAAACGCTCAGCAGAAGTCGAGGATGACTACGAGCTTATTAATCCCATCAGCTTCGAACAACCTCTTGCCCCTACGGTAGCAGCACGTTTGAGCAATACGAGAATAGACCTGGAAAGGGTACACACGGCTTTTGACACCTTATACGACAGACACGATTTTCTCCTGGTAGAAGGGATCGGGGGATTATTGGTGCCTATCGATCAATACTATTTTGTTGTGGATCTGGCAAATGAACTGGAATTACCGTTAATAGTTGTTTGCCGGCCTACCCTTGGCACAATAAATCACACCTTGCTCACGGTATCATATGCGCGTGAGCATGGGCTAAAAATCAAAGGGATTATTGTCAATGAATCTGTTGAAAATGAAGATGATATTGTTAAAAAGACAAATATAGATGAGATAAAAAGACTTACCGATCTCCCCCTGTTAGGGATGATCCCTTTTGATACAAGGCTCGATGTAGAAAATTTTCATAAGGAAACGCTCTTAAAGATTTTTAGTGATAAAATAGACAAAGATATTATAATATGACGCTTCATAGTAAGGTATGGTGTATGATTTGCAAATAATTTGATTTGCCGGGTTCTCCCTTTTCTTAACCCGGTTTACTTAGGAGTAAAAAAACACATGAATACTCAGTTAGAACTTGCACGTGATGGTATAATAACCGATGCAATGAAAGAGGCTGCTGCCTATGATGATGTATCTCCGGAATTCATTCGTGAAGGCATCGCTAAGGGACAGATTGTTATCTATGGAAACCCGAATAGAAAGGCGCGGGTAATTGGTATTGGTAAAGGACTGAAAACAAAGATAAATGCCAGCATTGGTACCTCTCCTGATATCATTGATATTGATATGGAGGTGAAAAAGGCCCAAACTGCTGAGAAGTATGGCGCCGATACCCTCATGGAACTTTCAACGGGGGGAGACTTGACCAAGATCAGGAAGCGTGTACTTGATTCTATTTCTCTAACCGTAGGTACTGTGCCACTCTATCAGGCTGCTATAGAAACGATTAAAAAAAAGAGTTCTATCGTATACATGGAAGCCGATTTTCTTTTTGATGTCATAGAACAACAGGCCGAAGAAGGTATTGGTTTTATGGCTATCCATTGCGGCATTAATCTTATAACACTTGAACGATTAAGGAAACAAGGATATCGCTACGGTGGACTCGTTAGCCGTGGCGGCTCATTCCTTACTGCATGGATGAATCATAACAAGAAGGAAAATCCACTCTACGAAGAGATCGACCGCCTCATCGATATCATGAAAAAACATGATGTTATTCTTAGTCTCGGAAACGGGCTCAGGGCAGGAGCGATCCATGATAGTACAGACCGTGCTCAGATTCAGGAGCTTATTATAAACTCTGAAATTGCAGAATATGCGCAGAGTAAGGGTGTGCAGATTATTGTAGAGGGCCCCGGTCATATCCCCATTGACGAAATTGAAGCAAATGTACTTATCCAAAAGCGTTTGAGCAATAACGCCCCGTTTTATATGCTCGGGCCTATTACTACCGATGTAGCCCCCGGATACGACCATATCTCATCGGCTATTGGCGCTGCCTTATCATCGCGTTACGGGGCCGATTTTATCTGTTATGTAACGCCGCCTGAACACCTGGCTCTTCCAGGGCCTGACGATGTCCGGGAAGGTGTCATGGCTGCCCGTATCGCCGCCCATGTAGGCGATATGGTAAAGCTTAAAGATAAAGTAAAGAATTTAGACCTGAAAATGGGTATTGCGCGGAGAGATCTTGATTGGAAGACCCAGTATGATACGGCTATCACCAAAGAACGCGCACAAGAGATCCGTAGCAGCCGGCCCCCTATGGATGAAGATACGTGTACCATGTGTGGCAACCTCTGTTCATTGAAGGGTGTGATGAAATACTACGAGCACGATCTCAAGAAAAGCCGCAAAAAGAGTGCAACTCCTGTAGCCTTTTAAATAAAAACATGGGAGACCACAGATTCATATATTTTTACAAATGCTTCGCCCCTACGTATCTGTGTAATCTGTGGTCTCTCTTTTAAGATTTTATAAATCCATGCCGGTAATCCTTCTGGAACCCCCACGCCCTGAAAATCCAAGCCGATTTGAGGATGTAGTCAACGCCCCCTTATCGGCCTGTCTCTTTACAGGTTATATAGCCGCAGTGTTCAGGAAATATAAGATAGAAACAGAGATTGTTAATGCGCACCTCTATGATTGGTCAATAGAGCAGACGATCGTACATCTTTTGAAGAGATCATTTCCTCTCCTGTGTGTTCATATGGTATATCTTTGGGAGATGACGCACGATATCTTTGATATGCTTTCAGTGATAAAATCAAAGAATAACATGGTACATATCAATCTTTATGGATACTATCCCACGTTTGCCTATAAAAAAATCCTTACCGATTTTCCCTTTATTGATTCTGTAACCATTGGCGAACCTGAATTTACTTCCCTTGATCTTGCAAGGTATATTCTATCCCAAAGAGGAATTCCCCACTCCCCCTCTTCTGAAGATATCTCCCCCTTTCTTAAAGGGGGGTTAAAGGGGATTACCGGCCTTGCCCGGAGAGACAAAAGCGGAGAGATTATTTTCCACCCTCGCCATCCCATGCAAGATCTGGATCAACTTCCTTATCCTGACAGGCAAGATAGAGAACTCTATAAGAAGAAAAATATTACAACGTACATACAGGGAAGCCGCGGGTGTTATGGACGCTGTACCTTTTGTTATCTCAATCCTTTTTATGGACAGATAGGCCAATGGCGCGGCAGGAGTGTAAAAAATATCGTAGAAGAAATGCTCATATTACACCGTGAGTATTCCATCGGGAACTTCTATTTTTCAGATGCTAATTTTTTTGGTCCTGGAAAATCCGGAAGGGAACGGGCTATTACCCTGGCGGAACTCATACTCATCAATGATGTAAATATCCATTTCGGTTTTGAGTGCCGGGTAAATGATATTGAGGAATATTCCCTTTCAAGACTGGTTATGGCAGGCCTTACCAATGTATTTCTCGGTTTAGAGAGTGGAGACCCTGAGTCATTAAAACGGCTTAAGAAGCATACTACTGTTGATGAAAATAAAAAGGCTATTCAGTTATTACGCGATTATGGGATTGAGCCTACCTTTGGTTTTATTATGTTCGAACCTCATTCTACGCTGGAAAGTGTACGAAATAATTTTGAATTTTTGAAAGAAGTGGAAATCATGACCTCTTCTGCAGTCACTGCGCACCTGCTCCATCACCGGCAAACTCTTTTTGAAGGGACACCTGACTACCAGTCTATGATGCATGAAATTTCCAACCCTCATACCTCGTTTACCAGGTATGAAGCGCTCTATAAGATACACGATCCAAAAATTGAGGCATTCTCGGAAATTATTACCGCAGTTTGCAGGGCTGTCTTGTCTTTCATCCCAAAAGATTTTGATTGTGACGGAACAAAAACATCAAACACATCTGCCAAATCATCTTCATCCGATACCGCAAACAATGCGCTTATCACTCTTTTTGAAAAAACACTTTCTGGTTTTGAGGCTCATACCATTGATTATTATAATTCTGATAAAGTAAAGGAGGTTAGTCAAAAATTGATATCCGAGATAGAGGCAAATATGCAGTCATCATCTTAACCTGTTACCTGTAGGGCAAGGCTTCAGCCTTGCTCCGTGTATGGTAGACTTCCCGTGCGATTCTTGCTTAGGAAGAGAAAATAACATAGTGAGATATTTTTTAGGAAATCTGTATAGGTGAGGATTTTGAATGAATAACGTAAACCATTCATCGGTTGATTATCTCGTCCAGCTTAGTTGTGGCTATTGGAAATCTTGTATACTCTTTGCCGCCGTAGAGTTTGATATATTTACCCTGATCAATAACGGCAAGCATACCAGGAAAGATATCTCGCAATCAATCCGTTCTGATGAACGTGCTACTGAGATGCTTCTGAACGCCCTCGTTTCACTTGAACTACTTACGAAGCAGGCAGACCGTTACGATAATTCTCAAATTTCAGAGCTTTATTTAGTAAAGGGAAAGCCTTATTATCAGGGGGATTTTATCCATCATCTCCATAATATCATGGAAAACTGGACGATGATCCGGGAGACAATAGAAACGGGGAAGGCCGTCTCGTTGAAGGATTTGCCTGAAGAGGTAGACCCTCATGATCTCAGAGATTTTATTACCGCAATGCATGCTATTGCCTCGGTAAAGACAGAGATTCTTTGCAGCAAGATTTGTTTACAAGAAGCAAAAACGCTCTTAGACCTTGCAGGGGGCCCTGGCACATACGCCATTGCATGTGCAAAGGCTAACCCTCAGCTCCGTGCTGTGGTTTTTGACCTGGAGCATGTCGTTAAACTTACCCGGGAATTTATACAAGCTGCCGGCGTGGAAGACCGGGTTATTACACAAGCAGGCAATTGCCTGGAGGATTCTTTCGGGGAGAATGCCTACGATGCTATTCTTGCTTCAAATCTTCTCCATATTTATAATCCCGAAAATAATAGAAAAATACTCAAGAAGTGCCATGATGCCTTAAGAAGCGGTGGGCAGGTTATTATCCACGAATTTGTGCTGGATGAAACCAGAACCCATCCGCAGTTTGCTGCGCTCTTCAGCTTAAATATGCTTATTGGCACACAGGAAGGCGCATCTTATAGCGAATCTGAGTACAGGGCATGGCTTGAGAACACTGGCTTTAAAGATATTAAAAGGATTGATCTGGTATCCAATTCATCATTAATTATTGGTAAAAAGATCCTATAATCATTTGGGAGCGAAATGTTTATAGACAAATCATTGCTTGTCCCCCTCTGTGAGGAGGATTTAGGGCATATGCATCAAGCTAAGAATGGTATTCCATAAAAAAGGAGGTATCTCCTTGGAAAAAGAACAATGTGTGTCCCTGTTCCCCTCTAATTCCCCTAACCCCCTTTAAAAAGGGGGGGAACAAAGGATTTCCCTCTTTTCTAAAGAGGAATTAAGGGGGATTACGGGTAGTTTGTTATTCTTCGCCGGTTCCACATGTTATAGTATGCAAGAAATGAAACCGAACAGGATATGGAGAGAGTCAAGATTTTTATTATATGCAGGTGTATGGGATGTACGGAACTCTTAATGATGTATAGGAATTTCAATGTTTGTTGTAGGGGCGAAGCATTTGCTATTCAGAAAATAGACTGCATTCAAATGGAATGCCAGCAAATGCTTCGCCCCTACGTGTGACCGCAAACAAAGTCGCCGAGGGGCCTAATTTGATGCATATGGGATTCAGAGGCGAGGCAACACGTTTGAATTTCCTATACATTTAATGAGACCTTCGATGACTTTTCAATCGTAAAGACGTGTTGTGGTGTAGTGGCAAGGCGCGCCTTGCCACTACAGAATCGCTTTGAAATTCCTCTGCGCCGAGTTATAAGTAGGTCGGATTAAGCGATAGCGAATCCACCTTTCCTGGAAATAGTATGGGTGGATTCGGCGTAAAAAACAACGCCTTAATCCACCCCACTCATACCTTGAAAAAACTGAGAGGACAAAGAGAAGATATCTTCGGTAACTCCTTATTTTCCCTATCAATCCGGTTTTACCGTATCACCCAGTGTATCCTCAAGGTAAAGCATTTTTACCAATACAATAATGGCAGCCACAAGAGGAGTTGCAAACACGAGGCCCAGAAATCCTAAGAGAACTCCCATTAACACCTGAGCAATAATAACCAGAGCTATTGGTATTGATGTGGCGCGCCGTTCGATATAGGGTGTGATCAAATAGCTCTCGATACCCTGGATAGCGAAGTAAAGGAGTACGATATAGAATGCCTTCATAGGACTTTGCATGAGCGCGAGTAACACGGCCGGTATAGCCGAGAGGATCGGACCTATATTGGGAATGAATGTGAATATCCCGGCGATGAAGCCCAGTGCCATTGCAACAGGTATACCAAGCAGGTTCAACCCAAGTCCGGTAAATATGGCAATAATAGCCATTGATATAATCTTGCCCACAAGCCACCAAAATAAAGTCTCTTCAACGTTATTCAAAACCTCCTGAGCACGCTTCCGTTTCTTTATAGGGACGAGTTTTACAATACCTTTTATGTAAGATTGGGGATTAATAGAAAGAAATAAACCGACAATTATAATGATGAGGAAATTTGCTACAAGACCGAATGTCGCTGAAAAAAAGCTGCCGATTTTTGATAATACATTCATTTTTCCAGACATAATCTCGTTGATACTGGGTACTTTTGTAAGGAGTGTCTTGACCCATGTATATTGCATGAGTTGATCTCTGAGCTGTTGTATCGATTGCGGAAGGGTCTGTGCTAATTGGTCAATTTGTTCCGTTACTTTAGGCACAATAAACCAGGTAACTATACCAAAGATGCCGATAAGGCTAAACAAGACTATTATCAGCGATAAGCCGATGGAGAGATGAGTGTATTTTCTGATAAGATTGCTGAGGCCGCGCAGGAAAATTGCCATTAATGCGCTTGCAAAGATAAGCAAAAGCACATCAATAGTCTTCCAGAATACTAGCAATAAGATAATGATGAATGTGCCAATCCCTACTGCTAAGAGAACACGTTGTGCAAAAACAGAACGATTTGTATGCACAGTATCCGGGTCTATCTCCTGGTTTCTTTGTTCCTGCCCTGCATGCTCTTTATTCATAATCCGGATCTCCTCTGCCGGGGAGATTTATTGCAGAGAAATTCCCGTTTCAGAGATTGAGTAGCTTTTTAGTTAAGGATTGAAATACGGATAGAACTCTCTGCTGGTCTACTATTCAATTCACACATGAGATTGCCCTTGTAGGGCAAGGCTTTAGCCTTGCTCTCCCATCTGAACATAGAGATGGAGTAGCACAACTCTAAAGGGTTGACCTATCATTACCCACAAGTCCCAGTACACTGTCAACTTAATTTATCATAACGTACTCTCTCGTATGTGTCATTGCGAGGGGTATTTTCCCGAAGCAATCTCTTTTGAAATGTCCAGGGGATTGCTTCGGACAATAACCCTCGCAATGACACAGCCCCATGCAGTTGAACCGATACAAATCGTATTATCATGAATCATATTGACAGTGTACCAGATAGGGTGACACGGAAAAACCCTATATACATTTAATCTCCCTTGATCTCCCTTTAAAAAAGGGGGAAATCCCTTGTTCCCCCCTTTTCTAAAGGGGGGTCAGGGAGGATTAGAGGGGAACAGGGACACATATTGCCCTTTTTCCAAAGGGATGCTTCCTTTTTTGATGCTATTGCCCTCATAGTATATCTTTCTTCTGAAAGATATTACTTGTAAAAATTAGTAGACTCAGTTTCTTCGACGGGTTTATCCAGACAATCTTCTATCATACTGACCTTGAACCGGGTATCACCCTGATCAACTGCCTTAACGACGATCTGCCAACTTGCCTTTGCTTCTGGATCCAGGGTTGCCAAAGGATCGAATCTTACCGTCTTGCCATCAATGGCTCCTTTCGTCGGACCTGTGGATGATACATACTGCATCGCATCTGCCAGCATGCAATCGACCTTGATGTTGGTGCTAACCTCAGAACCCTGGTTGGTTACACTGACCGTGTACGATGTGGTATTACCAACTACGACCGGGTCCTTTGTGTCAACTGCTTCAAGCAGGAGAGCTGGAACACCCAGCACCTCAGTTGTAACGGCGGCAGAAACAGGCTCTGCGCAGTTAGCCTTAGCTGTTGTTATGCTTTTTGCGCTCCCCAAACTCTTGGTGAGCAAAGTCATACTGACTTTCCTGGAATCTTGAGGCTGCAGGGTGCCTAAATTCCATTTGATGGTGCCATTTGCTACCGTAGCGCCTTCACTGGCGCTCTCATAGGACATATTTACCGGTATTGGGTTTTCAATAATCGTGGATGCTGCAGGGCCATCGCCTGTGTTTTCAACCGTAATATCATAGGTAGCTTTACGATTGATGTATCTCTTTTCAGGTCCTGATTTTTCAATCGTAAGCACGGGCTGCCTTACAACAATGGTTGTTGGGGCAGACTCAGCGCTCAAACCGCCTTCACCGACTGCTTTTGCAGCGCTTGTAAACTTGCCGGTCTTATCCGGCCTGACTGTTAACGATATCTCCCGGGTCTCTCCCGGATTTAACGTACCAATATTTTCTACCACTTTGGTATCACCTTCCGGCGTTTTCAATCCTGCCGGCAGAGCTTCCTTTATTTCTACATTTTTTACGGCTCCGCTACCGGTATTGCTTGCGACAATAGTTACCGGAATCGCATCACAAACTAAAGCCTCTGAAGGCGCATGCATGGTAACCGCTAATTTAGGCTGCACGACATTTGTCATAAGACAGAGCTGGGGTAAATGATAGGTAACATCGGCGCATATCGGGATTTCCCCTGGTTCTCCGGATATACCGGTGATCCGTATTACTTTTGTTTCCTCTGGTTCTAAGTCTCCTAAAGACCATTTTGCAGTACCGTTTTTCACGCCTTCCCGCATTGTGGGATCGGAGCTTTTTATCTGGAACTTTTGGGGAAGGTGTTGAATAACTTCGACATTTCTCACAGGCATCTTCGTAAGGTTAGTTACGGTAACAGAATACTCATAAGGTTGATTTATATTGATTTCTCTCGGTGCGGTTCCCTCTAAAGAAAGAACGCTGCCTTCAGGAGGGTATGATGCAGTGACTTTCAGTATGTCAGCCCCTTCTTTTGCTTCTTCCTTAGATGGACGTTCTTCTTTTGTCTCTTCCGTAGAGATATACTCTTCCTTAGATACTGTCTTTTCTTCTTTGCGCTTGCAGCCATACACACTCACTATGATAATTACCAGCAGTAATGAATAAAAACTCGCCATTTTCCAACGACTCATACATACCTCCCTTCAAATTACAATGAATTATTAATATCAAATTTTCTCTATACTACTCTTTTTTCTCTTCACCTTTTTCTGGCTGAGCCTGAGGTGGTCCCTCTCCTGGAGTCAGGGCATCGATTACCTGTTCTACCACACCTTCCTTTTCTGGCGCAGTTGGTGGTGGCAGGTTGGCAAATCCTGCGGTTATACCTTCAACGAAGGCATTACGGATAATTCCCAGGATAGTAGGGAGGATTTGTGGATTGGGATCTGTAATAGTACCTTTGATAGGAATGATAGTAGCTATCTTTTTTTGCTCCGGTGCATGTTCTGGACTGCTGGAGAAGATTGACAGAGTTGTATCCACAACCTTAGACTTGATCCAGTCTAAGAAGGAGGGCTTTTCAGGGGCGACATCTACATTATGGAGGACGGGCTTAACTCCGCCGGTAATTTGATTCTTTTCAACTTCAAATGAAACAAAAAGATCGACAGTACCCCTTATCGGTTTGAGGTCTGACTGAGCAACGGCGAATTGAGAGAGATCAGTCAGAGCCAGGCCTTTTAGTGCTGTTTTCCCCGTGAAGTTGAGTCCCTTCTCCCAGGGATTGGCAGAAAGGGAAAAGGTGAGATTCCCTGATTTTTGCAGTATTGCATTAGCGGATACGGTAGTTGGCATATCTTGCGCCAGTTTTTCCCGTGTGGCAATATTTTTCACCTTTACCTCCATATCATGGAGCCAGATCCGAGGCTGGTTTTCCTCTGTTGCGTCGATAAAAATAATCTCGGCTTCATTTACCTCTACACGGTCTATGCGCAGGGGCGGAGCTTTTTTGAGTTGTGCGCCTATGTCAGGGATACGCACAGGTTTCTTTTCTTCCGGTGGCACTGCCCGCTCCTTCACAACCGTTACTTGGGGATGATCAACATCTACCCGTGCAACCAGGGTTCCCTTCAGGAGCTGTTTCCATACCATGGTAACCTTCACCCGTTCTGCAAAAAAGAAAGGCTCATCTGATCTGCCGGCAGGTTCCTCGAAGATCTTGACGCCGGTGATCTCATATCGGGGAGGTATGATTGACAGAGATACGTCCTGAAAACTCCCTTTATAATTTTCTAATCCATCGAGTGCCTGCTGAGTAAAGTAGCTGGCTATAGGATCAAGCGCCAGGCGGAAAGCAAAGATCACAACTGCGGCAATAGCAATCCATAAGAAGAGTTGTTTATACCAGGTATTGAAAAACTTCTTCTGGTGTTTGCGGGTATCGCTTTTCTGTTCTGACATGATGTGATACTCCTGTAAGTGAGTGCCCCGGTTGCTTACGTATCTGCTATACAAGGAACTCACCGCCTGAAGGGAAATGAGGCGCTTCTCTGGAATATAAACTTGGCAGCATTCCAGGCTCAACAGAAGAGAAACGCCTAGTAGGTCGCTTATGGACGCGGCCCGCTCTCTTACCCGGCGCTCTTTAAGAAATTTTATCTTTTAGAATTTATATCCATTTATACCTTTTTTAAATCCACAGTGCAGTGTGCGCACCGCGTTGCCTTAATGGGAATTGTAGATAAACAATAAGGACAATCTTTTACCGTAGGCTCATCTGATGTTACCTCTTTCTTGCTCTTGACCCGATTGACTACCTTCACAAGCAGGAATACGACGAAAGCAATAATTAAGAAATTAATTACATCATTGATAAACGAACCATAAGCTACAATCGGAATTCCTTATGCAGTAGGCTGAATCTTATATTTACTATAAGTAATGCAACATGCTTGCCAAAGAATTCTTGAGGTGAAATTTGTCGCGATAAGGATGGGATTAATATATAAGTGCTTTATAAATAGTTTGTTATAATGATAACATCAGGCATATAACTATTTTCCATTCCTGAGATAAATCTTATTTTCGTATGCCCATACATACACATATATTGCCAATTCATTTTAAACAGTTGTCACATAGATATATAAGTCCTGTTTTGTAAATTTATAAAAATATACGATAAGTCGGTAATTGCATACATTTTATTGCAAACGGGTCTATAAGAATGAGATATGGAATGGAGTATTAAACCATTCCTGTTATTTCTTCAATCCTGTCCGTGCGATGAAAGATGTGGTAGAGTATGGGAAGCACCAGTAAGGTAAGGATGGTTGATGATAGTATTCCGCCGATTACTACAGTTGCAAGCGGACGTTGTACTTCCGCTCCGGTTCCTGTAGCTACCGCCATGGGAAGAAAGCCTAGTGAGGCAACAAGGGCGGTCATAAGCACCGGACGCAGCCGGGTAATTGCCCCATCAATAATCGATTGACAAAGAGAGTTGCCTTCCGAACGGAGTTTGTTAATAAATGAAATCATGACAAGTCCGTTGAGCACGGCTACACCGGAGAGTGCAATAAAGCCAACGCCGGCCGAGATTGATAACGGGATACCTCTTGCCCAAAGTGCGACAATTCCTCCGGTAAGAGCAAAGGGAACGCCCGTGAAGACCAGAAGGGAATCCTTTACCGTCCCGAATGTTGTGAAAAGCAGGAAAAATATTAAAGCGAGTGCAATAGGGGTGACTATTTGTAACCGATTCTTTGCCGATATCATTTGTTCAAATTGCCCTCCCCAGGATATCCAGTAGCCTGCGGGGATGTTGACATGTGTTTTTATTACCCTCCTGGCCTCTTCGATAAAAGAGCCGATATCGCTTCCTCTTACATTTGCTGTTACAACGATGCGACGTTTACCGTTTTCCCGGCTAATTTGGTTAGGACCGGGCGCTACGGTAAAATCTGCAATAGATCCGAGGGTTATATAACCGGGTTTATTACTATCCTCAGAGTGAACTGCCGGGATGAGGCCCCCCGTAAGGAATGTATCTTTCTTGTCAGGAAGAGGGATTGGTAATCTCCTGAGTGCATCAACATTGGTACGTATCTCTTCGGGAAGACGTACCAGAAGCTCAAATTGTTTATCTCCTTCAAAAACCTTACCGGTGCTTTTCCCTGCAATAGCAATTTCAATTACTTCCTGTACATCGGATATATTGAGTCCATACCGCGCCATCTCTTTACGATTCATTCGTATGGTGAGGACAGGAAGGCCGGTTACTTGCTCCACCTTAACGTCCGATGCCCCCTGGATTTTTTTCAGGACATTTGCTATCCTTTCGCCGGTTTGCAGAAGTACCTCTGTATCATCTCCAAATATCTTTACTGCTACATCGGTGCGTACGCCTGCAATAAGCTC
Source organism: Candidatus Jettenia sp. AMX1 (assembly GCF_030263775.1). Lineage (NCBI taxonomy): Bacteria > Pseudomonadati > Planctomycetota > Candidatus Brocadiia > Candidatus Brocadiales > Candidatus Brocadiaceae > Candidatus Jettenia > Candidatus Jettenia sp. AMX1. The sequence goes on along the minus strand of NZ_SZPP01000060.1, from coordinate 5,166 downwards.
ATTAAACCGCATCTGAATGGGTTGGGTAAATTCATAATTATTCCCGGGAATTTTTTTGAGATGTTCTTCGAGTTCGTGTATGAATTCAGTTTTTGATTTGCCTGGATCAGGCCATTCAGATTTCGGTTTCAGCATGACAAATGTGTCTGCTACATTCGGAGGCATGGGGTCAGTTGCTATTTCTGCCGTTCCTATTTTGGAAAAGACGTTTTCTACTTCAGGGAATTCTCTTATTTCTTTTTCGAGCATACATTGCATCTCTATTGCCTGCGATAAGCTTGTTCCGGGGATACGTATGGCATGAATTGCAATATCCCCTTCATCCAGACTGGGTATGAATTCACTTCCCATGCGTGTTGTCATGAGTCCGCTCAGGATAACAAGTAACGCCACTGCAGTAATAACAAACATCTGGTTCCGCATCGCAAGGTTAAGAACGGGAATATATCCCTTTTTAGCCCAGCGAATGACAGAGTTATCTTTTTCAGAAAATTTCCCTGTAAAAAATAGTGCTGCGGCAGCAGGAACGAACGTCAGAGAAAGGATGGTTGCGCCGATGAGTGCAAGAATTACGGTAAATGCCATAGGGTAAAACATCTTTCCCTCAATACCTGTCAGGCTCAGGATCGGTAAATAAACGATCATAATAATTAATTCACCGAACATGGTTGCCTTCCGGACTTCTTTCGATGCATCAAAAACAACCTCGAATCTTTCCTGACGCGTTAACAGTCGTCCAAGTCGATGTTGTTCTTCTGATAGCCTGCGGATGCAATTTTCAACAATTATTACAGCGCCGTCGATGATAATTCCAAAGTCAAGCGCGCCTAAGCTCATCAGATTCGCACTTATCTTATTGCTTACCATCCCGGTAATAGTAAACAACATGGATAGTGGTATAACAAGAGCGGTAACGAAGGCTGCCCGTATATTTCCCAGAAAGAAAAACAGAATCACCATTACCAGAATGGCGCCTGCCGCTAAATTTTCCTTCACCGTTTCGATTGTTTTATCCACAAGGGCTGTACGGTTATATACTGTTTTCGCAACAACACCTGCTGGCAGTGTATTGTTGATCCCAATCATCTTGTCAGCTACTTTTTGCGAGACAGTTCTGCTGTTATCTCCCATAAGCATGAAGGCCGTACCGAGGACAACCTCTTCTCCATTTTCTGTAGCAGCGCCGGTACGGAGCTCCTTCCCGATTGCGACTTCTGCCACATCTTTAATGTAAAGAGGAATGCCCTTATGGCTTCCAACAGTAATTTGCCGGATATCTTCTCTGTGAGTAACCTGTCCGGGTGATCGAATCAGATACTGCTCTCCATGGTGTTCAATATAGCCTGCGCCCACATTGGCATTATTCCTGGCAAGGGCCTGAACTATATCATGGAATGATAATCCGTAAGCGATAAGCTTTTCCGGATACGGTGTTACGTGATATTGTTTTTCGTATCCGCCAATAGTGTTTACCTCAGTAACACCGGGTGTTGTAAGCAACTGAGGCCGGATAATCCAGTCCTGGATGGTTCTTAAATGAGTGAGTGTATATGGTGTATCCTGCGGGAGCTTAAGGGTATTGGCTTTTGGTTCAACTGTCCACATAAAAATCTCGCCAAGTCCGGTTGCAATCGGGCCCATAATAGGGTCGGCACCAGGCGGCAAATTACCCTTAACCTCCTGTATGCGTATGTTGATGAGTTGTCGTGCAAAGTAAATGTCCGTTCCGTCTTCAAAAATAATAGTTACCTGTGAAAGCCCATAGCGTGAGATGGAACGTGTCTCAACGAGATGAGGTATACCCGACATGGCCGTCTCAAGGGGAAAGGTAATACGTTGTTCTACTTCTAAGGGAGAATATCCGGATGTTTCGGTATTAATCTGCACCTGAACGTTCGTGATATCGGGTACTGCATCAATAGGAAGTTTCTGGTAATTGTAAATGCCTAAAATAGCAACCGCCATGGTCGCTATAAGAATTATCCATCGGTGGTGGATTGAAAATTTTAAGATTCGTTCAAGCATTTTAAGTTGAAAGTTGTAAGTTATTTTTTATGTGTTCGCATTAATGCTTGCTCTAATCCATAAAGCATCTTTAATCTATCCAAAAACATACCAGATACACCTGAATAGTCAGGTTCAATGCTCATGCACTGCTCCTGCTTTGCCCAATTCGGCTTTGAGGATAAAGCTATTCTCTGCAGCATACTGCTGGCCCGGTGATATGCCGTGCAATACCTCTATCCATTGTTCACCACTCCGGCCTAACTCTAATGGACAAAACTCAAACAGATTACCATACCTCGCAAAAACTCCGGGATGGTCATAGAGCGATTGAATTGCATCTGCCGATACTGCTAAAGGTATGGTTATCTCTTCTTGTACGATTTCAACTGTCACGAACAGGCCCGGCCGCCAATGTCCCTCTGTGTTCTGTATAACAACCCTTCCTGTGGCAGTTCGTGTTTGCTCCCCGACAAGGGGCCCAAGGTAGGTAAGAGTACCCTTTGTTTTTAGGCCTAACACGTCAGATTTTACCGTAGCATCTTGCCCGACCCTCACCGCATTGAGATTGCTGGCGTATACGGTAACTTCGGCCCAGACTGTTGAAAGATCTGCAAGGACAAAGATGTCTGCATCGGCCTCGACCGCCTCGCCGACAGAGATATGTTTTTCAATAACCACGCCGTTGAATAGCGCGCGGATCTCGTATCGGGAAAGATTTTTTCCTGTTTTTTCCGGTATGTTTTCTAAATCAGCTTGTGAGAACCCTAAGGTTAATAGTTTTTGTGTAACCTCTTGCAGCTTTATTTCTGCCTCTGCCAGATTCTGCCGGCTTTCGAGATATTCTTTTTCGGAGGAGATTTTCTGTTTCCAGAGACGCTCTTTCCGTTGAAAAGTTGCTTGTGCCAATTCCAATCGTTTCACGGAAGCCCGATATTCACTCTTGATCTCTGCTACTTCATGGCTGTCAAGAATGGCAATAACTTCGCCGTGCTTAACGGTGTCGCCGAGATTTTTATATACCTCTACTACCACGCCTGATACCCTTGGAACAACATGGATTACCTTGTCTGCATTCAGCTTGATTTCGCCAGGAAATTCGAGTGTGATTTTCATTTGAACAGGACCTGCAGTCTCAATAACAATCCCCAGATCGCGTATTAATTCAGGGGAAAGCTCTACCCTTCCTTCTCTTTGGGAATATTCCCATTGGTATGTAGTATCCCTCCATTCCGCTATTACTGTGACGTCAAAGGAGTGTGGCTCTTCAATAATCTTATCACCACGAAGATACTCGCCTTCAGGCTGGAAATTAATTACTTCTCTATGGCCGCCAAGTCTCTGCAGCTCAATGGTTACTTTTACCTCATGAGGGTCAATCCTTTCCCCTTTATCATATACATAGACCCTGAATTGAGGAGGAATACCTTGCTCGTAGATCAGAATCTCCATTTGAAAACCCGCCTCTGATACTAATTTTCCTCCATGAGGTCCTCTTGCTTCATCATCTTCCTCATGGTGTAATGCCGTATCTTCATGAGTATGCTCATGATTCTGTTCTGTTCCTGTTTTCTCCATACGGAGAATAATGAATGCCAGAATAATCCCTACGAGAATAAGCACGCCAATCGCTGAGATTTTTTTAAAACGAGGTATTGGATTTTTCATAGTTTTATTTTGCTACCTTAATAGTCTTAATCCATTTGCGATAGCCAGCAATCCTCCCAACTCATTAATCAGGAGCCCGGGCATAAAGTCTATCCATCCAAAAACTGCTATGGGTAAGAGAATGATAATAATAAGAAAGGAAAAGATAATATTCTGGTAGATATTCTTTACGGTCCACTGGCCGAGTTCAATAATATCGAGGAATCTTTGTCAGAATGCCATGAACACCCCCTAACCCCTCTCAAGAGGGGAATTGGAGAAGTCCCCTCTTGGGAGAGGATTGAGAGGTGGATAAAAAGTCGTTGGGTTTTGTCTTTTAAAACCCAACCTGAATTTATGTTAAGGAATTTCAATTCCGTAGGGCAATCCTTTAGGGTTGCTCTTATCCAGGTACATTCCAGCGGAGAAGCAAGGCTAAAGCCTTGCCCTACATTTTGATAAACAAATACTTTCTGGACAACCCCACATCACCATCTTTGTTGTGACGATTAATACTCTATCAGGAAAGAACCATAAAAATCAAGACTGGTTATCCATTCACGTTTAGAAGCAACAATACAGATGCGCTATCTCTCCGTTATATCCCTGAATATACCCCCAATTCTGATTGGCTTATCGCTTTCATCATACTCAAGATTACATGTCGTCTCAGAAATGAATCGCTCACCATTTTTCTTCTTACAATAGGAAACAAAATCTCTCCATACGCCTTCCTCTTTCAATCTCCTGATCAGTTCTTTTCGATCATTGGGATTTACATACACATCCTTTACCCGTATCCCAATAACTTCTTCAGGTGAATTATAACCCAGTATTTCTGCTCCTGCCTGGTTGATCCAGGTAAATACTCCATCTTCTGCAGTCTCACACACGTATATCCCTTCCTTCAGGGAATTCAGTAATTGCTTGTGCTGTATTTCAGATTTTAATAATTCTTCCTCTAGTCTTTTTCGCTCGCTAATATCCCTGAATATTCCATCTATGCGGACGAGTTTTCCTTCCTCATTAACAACAAGATTTGACGTCCGTTCCATGAAAAAGTATTCCCCGTTTTGCCTCTTACATAACGATGTAAAACTCTTCAGTATTCCTTCCCTTGTCAGTTTCTCGATGATTTCTCTCCGTTCATCAGGATTCGCATATATATCCTTTACCTTTGTTCCTATCGCTTGCTCTGAGGATGCATAGCCCAAGATCTCTGCCCCTGCCTGATTAATCCAGGTAAATACCCCGTCCTCTACAGGTTCACACTGATAGATCCCTTCCTTTAAGGAATTCAGCAGTTGACGATGATGCCTCTCCGATTCCTGTAACTCCTGCTCCAGCTTCTTCCGTTCGGTTATATCCCTGAATATCCCGTCTATCCGGATTGGATTTCCCTTCTCATCCATCACCACGCTCGATGTCCTCTCCATATGGAACCGCTCGCCATTTTTCCTCTTGCAAAACGAGGCAAATCCCTTCCAAACCCCTTCCTTCGAGAGCTTTTCTACC
>NZ_SZPP01000059.1:0-18282 GCF_030263775.1 Candidatus Jettenia sp. AMX1 | reverse complement strand
GGATGGGCAATGTCTTCAGATCAGGCAAGCTATATTTTCGGAAATCCAGGAACAGTTGCTGATCTATCTCTAAAGTAAGACAATTCTACCCCGTTAATGAAAAAATACTCTTTATCTGAAAAATCATACCATCCCCTCTTTTAAGGTAAGGCTGCCAGCCCAATTTTGTAAATCATTCCTGATGACATTCCTCACGATCACAAATTGAAAATCGTACAGGGACGTCATTGTTCTGCTTAAATCTATCCACGGTAATAACCACGTCTCCCGCAAAAATTTGAATTGGAAATATGATAAATAGTAAGTACGACCAAACAAAGATCGTCTTTTTCACCTGAAAATACCTCCTGCACTATCATTCTGAGACCTTCGCTTTTTGTCATTCTGAGCAAAGTGAAGAATCTCTTTTACCGCTCAGGGTAAACTCCGCGAAGAATCTTGCTTTGCGTGATTCTTTGCCTTAGTCTCAGGTCGATATTTTTCATTATCCTTTGTGAACCAGAGGCTCTTGGATGTTTCATCCTCGTTTTCGCATCAAAATTTTTATTACTGCCAGCACAAAATTAACATCGAGATTGACAGCTTAATACTCTATCTATTATTATCTGAGTATACAACGATGTTCAATTTTGCCAGGGAAATATTTGTTCAAATAACAACTTACTTTTAGCGATTATTACAAATATTAAGATAAATGGGGGAGGGGGATTTTTCAATGAAGCAATTCATTTCAATCATTACTTTTACCGTGTTGTTAACCGCAATGTGCTTTCATTGGGGCGTAATAAATAGCAGCGGGAGTGAAAAGGGTGAAGAGCAATTTTTAGCAAATATCCGGCAGTTGACCATCCAGGGGAAAAGCGCCGGTGAGGGATATTTTTCTCAGGATGGAAAATATTTGATATTTCAAAGCGAACGCGACCCTGAAAATCCTTTTTACCAGATTTATATAATGAGTCTTGAGACGGGAGATACCCATCGGGTTTCTCCGGGAATTGGCAAAACCACCTGCTCATTTTTCCGAAACAACTCAGAAGAAGTGCTTTTTGCCTCAACCCACCTTGACCCTGATGCAAAGGAAAAACAAAAAGCAGAATTTGAATTCCGCGCCTCTGGAAAAAAACGCCGTTTTACGTGGGATTATGACTCAAGTTACGACATTTTTTCGACCAAACGAGATGGAACCACATTAAAGCGCTTAACAGATGCCCCCGGCTATGATGCAGAAGGCGCCTATTCCCCTGATGGAAACAAAATTGTTTTTTGTTCTCTGAGAGATGCCTATCCGGTTGAAAAGCTCTCATCCGAGGATCAGAAACGCATGGAAACCAGCCCTTCCTATTTTGGTGAAATCTATATCATGAATGCCGACGGTTCTGAGCAAAAACGATTAACCAACTGGCCTGGTTATGACGGGGGTCCTTTTTTCAGTCATGACGGGAAAAGGATCATCTGGCGGCATTTCAATGAAAACGGCATGCTGGCCGATGTCTATACCATGCTGCTCGATGGTTCTGATGTACGAAGGTTGACTGACTTCAAATCAATGTCATGGGCTCCTTATTTCCATCCTTCCGGTGACTACGTCATCTTTCATTCCAATAAATTTGGATTTACCAATTGTGAGTTGTTTATCGTGGATGCCCTTGGTGAAAAAGAACCGGTACGGGTGACTTTCCATGATAAATTTGATGGGTTGCCTGTTTTTGCACCTGACGGCAAACGTCTTGCGTGGACTTCCGGCAGGACAGCGAACGGTGATTCTCAGCTATTCCTGGCAGATTGGGATCATGAAGCTGCATTGAAGGCATTACAGTTAGCAAACGTAAGATCCGCATCACAGCCTGCTCAAACATTCAGCAATCCTGAGAGTTTACCGCAAAAGGTCTTCAACAGTCCGCCTTACAAAGACCAGATTCCTGAAAAAACAGGGCACCAATTCTCACCTAAAATTACTGCTACCGATCTTCGAGCAGAAGTGCAATATCTTGCCTCCGATGAATTGGAAGGACGGTTGACGGGAACAAAAGGTACGCAACTGGCAGCCAATTATATTGCTGACTATTTCAAAGGAATTGGATTAAAGGCCATTGACAGTAACAAAGGCTATTTTCAGGAATTTCCCTTTATTGCCGGAACAAAAATAATCCCGGAACAAAACCACTTTCAAATTACGAAGGAAGGTACGAAAAAAGAAACGATTCAATTCGTGGTAAACAAAGATTTTGCCCCTCTGTCATTTACGGTTAACGGTGAGGTAGAGGGGGAGGTAGTTTTTGCCGGTTATGGGTTGTCCGTCCCTGGAAATGAAGGGAATCGTTACGATTCATACGAAAAACTTGATGTGAAAGACAAAATTGTGGTGGTTCTTCACCATGTGCCTGAAAAGGTGGATATGAAGAGACATTTAGAGCTTACCCGGTACGCAGGATTACGTTATAAAACGATGATAGCACGCGAGCACGGGGCTAAGGCGTTATTAGTTGTTACCGGCCCAAAGACTCCTAGTGGAGGGGAGTTATTCCCACTTTTCAGTGATAAGGAATCGGCCAGCTCCGGAATTATTGCGGCATCTGTAAGTGGTAAAATAGCCGAAGCGCTCTTCGCCGGTTCCGGTAAGAATCTTGAGACAATTCAGGCAGGACTAGATGTTGAAGACCCTCAGACAGAAGCGGGCTTTGATTTACCGAACGTGAAGATACGGATATCCACGGCGGTTGAGCAGGTTAAGGAAAAGGACCGGAATGTCCTTGGACTTTTACCCCCTTGTGATGAAAATGAAAATGCTGAGTATATTATCATTGGTGCTCATTACGATCACATCGGTCGTGGAGGGATCGACTCGCTGGCACGCAAAGGTGAAGAGGGCATGATACACAACGGGGCTGATGACAATGCCTCTGGTGTTTCCACTGTCCTTGAACTGGCTGCTGCCCTGGCGGCAGAGCGGGAAACGAATCCACAACTATTTAAACGCGGGATTATTTTTGCCCTCTGGTCGGGAGAAGAATTGGGATGCCTTGGATCTTCTTATTTCATTGAGCATCCCACAATTCCATTAAAAAATGTTATTGCCTATGTTAACTTTGATATGGTCGGACGACTTAGTGAAAACAATTTGATAGTTGAGGGGATAGGTTCGTCCAATACCTGGGCCCGGCTCATTGAAAAATGCAATGTAACTGCCGGATTCAACGTAAAGCTTCACCGCGACCCGTATCTGCCAACAGATGCCACGGCTTTTTATTCAAAAGAGGTTCCCATAATTCACTTCTTTACCGGCGTACATGAAGATTACAATAGACCCACGGATGACCCGGGCACCCTTAATTATGATGGTATGGTGAGGATCGCAGAATTTGCACGGGCAATTGTTATCGATTTAATCAGGCATGCAGAGCGCCCCGATTACGTGAAAGTTGCGCAATCTGGTGAATCGAGGAAAGAAAAAGTTTCCCGCAGGACTTACTGGGGGACCGTGCCTGATTTTGCCAGCGAAAACAGTGAAGGCGTAAAAATCAGTACGGTTAAACTGGAAGGGCCAGCGGATAAAGCCGGAATGAAAGACGGTGATATCATTGTCGAAATTGCTGGGAAGAAGATTACGAATATTTATGATTACAATTATATGATGGATGCTGCGGGGGTCGGTAAACCGGTCGAAGTCGTTGTACTCAGGGATGGGAAACGAGAGATATTAACGATTATACCGGTAGCGCGGAAGTAGTATCGATAGTACCTTTGACGAGAAAAGACCCCTCATCCGTCCCTCTGCCACAAGGGGACAAGGCAGCTTTTCCCTCCTTTGATGGGCTAACAGTTTGACACTTTTTGCCGGGGAAATCAACCATTATCAGATGAATAATCCTTTGAATTACTTGATATTGTTGGATGTTTCGGTGAGAGGGCTCACCGAAACAAGAATTAATCCTCAGCACCGAAACGAATCGGGAGTCATCGGCAGTGGGCCACCCCCTTCACCCCCGCCAGCGTGGGACAGATGGTTGTCCCCCTCAGTGAGGGGGACTAAGGGGGAGGAGCTTTTGTTTGAAATTCCTATTCAATCAAGATAACGGTCAAATTTAATTCTTCCTGAATTTTTATGACTGAACGAGAGCGGTGGGGGACACGAATAGGACTTATCCTTGCAGCGTCAGGGAATGCGGTTGGTCTTGGAAACTTTCTGAGATTTCCCGTTCAGGCTGCAAAACATGATGGCGGTGCCTTCATGATACCCTATTTCCTTTCATTCTTTCTCCTTGGCATTCCTCTCATGTGGGTGGAATGGGCTGTCGGCAGATATGGTGGCATTCGCGGTCATGGAACAAGTCCTGGTACATTCCAGCTCCTCTGGAAAAACAGGAGCGCCAAATATATCGGAATTATTGGTATTGTATCTCCCCTTGTTATCATAGTCTACTACACATACATCACCTCGTGGACGGTTGGATATGCCATCTTCTCACTATTTAACAGTTTGCCCAAAGTTGATACGATAGGAACACTTGAAGAGACATTAAAACCATTCTCTCATGTTCTTCAACAATATACCGGAACTGGCGATTTTTTTCTCACTCCGTCCATGTATGCGTATATTATGTATGTTTTCACCCTCTTTTTGAGCATGCTTATCCTTGCCCGTGGAATTGTCAGAGGCATCGAACTGTTGGCAAAAATTGCAATGCCTTTGTTATTCCTCTTTGCCATTTTTCTGGTAATAAGGGTTTTTACGCTAGGCTCTCCTGTGCATCCTGATTGCAATCCCTTAAAAGGACTCGCCTTTCTCTGGGAACCAAAGTTTTCAAAACTATTTGACTTAAACATCTGGCTTGCCGCGGCAGGACAGATGTTTTTTACTTTAAGCCTCGGTATGGGTGCAATGCTCACCTATGCCAGCTATCTCCGGGAACATGATGATATTGCACTTTCTGGTTTGACAACCGCCACAACAAACGAATTTGCGGAGGTTATCCTGGGATCATCCATTGCCATACCCGCTGCCGTGGTGTTTTTTGGCGTTGCCAATACTGAAATAATCGCCAGGGAAGGCGCTTACCATCTTGGTTTTGTCTCAATGCCTGCGGTTTTTTCGTTTATCCCACTGGGAAATGTTTTTGGATTTCTCTGGTTTGCACTTCTCTTCTTTGCCGGAATTACTTCTATTGTTGCCTTAACCCAACCTGCCATTGCCTTCCTGGAGGAAGAGTTTTGCATGGAAAAGAAAAAAGCCGTCTGGTGTGTGGGTGGCTTTCTCTTTATCTCAGGTCATATACCTATCTTTATGAGAGGAACACTCGATGAACTGGACTTCTGGGCAGGAACATTTTTCGTTACCTTCCTTGCGGCCACTGAAATCATCCTCTTTTTCTGGGTGTTTGGCTCAAACAAGGCCTGGAAGGAAATAAAGAGAGGTGCCGAGATCCCCATTCCCGGGATATTTTTCTTTATTTGCAGGTATGTAACGCCAACGATCCTTATTATCATTTTCACAGGATGGGTGATCCAGCATGGCTGGCAGGAAATTTTTAAAACATCTTCTACGAAATGGATTGCCCGTATTTATTTGATGGTAACTTTTACCATAGCCGGGATTCTCATCCACAAGGCGTGGAAGAAAAGAGAGGCGCGTTTATGAGCCTTTCGGGGTGGTTCTTTTTGATCTTTTTCTGGGGAATAATCTTGACCCTGGTATTTTTCTGTTATGGAAAAATATTGAAAATGGCTAAAAAAAGAACACAAAAATAAAAGAGTCAGGTAGGGCAGGCATTGCCTGCCAAAAATATCATTCGCCAAAATCCGCATCGGTTATCTCATCCATTTCATCTCCACCCCAATCGGGCGGATAACTCCCATTTTTCACAAACCGGTGAAACGTCGAATACGGCCAGTCCTTGACACGTTTTACCAATCTATGCTTTACCGGGTTAAAATGGAGATAATCCATGTGTCTCCTGAAATCATCCTCATCACGAATCATGTGTTCCCAAAAACGCCGTTGCCAGATCGTTGCTTCGCGGTATTTCCGTTTTGAATCGGTCATCAATTCGTTACGATGAAACAGGCTTTTAGCCCTTTTTGAAAATCCTGCCTTAATCATGCCCCAGCGTTTGGAATAATCGCCGTCGTTTTCCGGAAGGGTCCATATACAATGGATATGATCAGGCAGCAGCACCCATCCACAAATCGTAAATGGATGTAATTGCCGCACCTTATTAATCACGGCACGTAAAATTTGCCTGCTCTGCGGAATTATCAGGATTTTTCGTCGTTTGTAAGTAACAACCGTAAAGAAATAGGTTATACCCGGTATCCGTATCCTTCGATAATCTGGCATACGTGCCCATTTCCAACCATGTAATTTTTATGTAGGGCGGGCATTACCCGCCATAATCAATCTATTTCGATCCAATTCACGTTCCCCATTTTCATGAGGACAAGTTTCACGAGGACATGTCCTTTATGCAGAAACCTACCCCAATTGCTCAATTTTTGGTAGGCGGTGCCTACCCTACTTGGCTTGTTATTCCTCGTACTTACGAAGGTAGTTTGATGCCAGAAAGTTTCTGGTATAAATCAACGGCGTAAGTATCTGTCATACCGGAAATATAATCTGTGACCACAAGTAAACGTTGATAAGGTGAAAGTATTTTTAGATATTCGTCGTGCGTATTAAATTGTTGTTCAGATAATTGTAGGTGTTGTCTTGGGAATAGCTGCCTTAGGTTCTTTTCCTTAGGATCTGGTTGATCTGTTAAGATTGCTGAATAATACATTTCAATGAGTCCACCAATTGCTTGAAAACCAGCATATTCAATTTGTAGTACCCGCTCGTTGATATAAACTTTATTGGCCAAGGTTTTTAGCTTTTCGTATTCATTGCACAGCGACGTTTGGGAGATCAGGCTGACTTTGAAGTTATCATTCTCGATCTGCTTTAAATTCTCCTTGAATACTTGAATGCATTCCATAGTGAGTGCATGAATTGCCATAGCCCTCAATCTAGAAATCTTAGTAGCTTCAAGGTTATAAGAATTAATTGGAGATTCATTAACTCTTTTGGCTATAGGAAGAAGTACATCTTCGACATCTGAATAGGGAATAATTCTCAATTGGTGAGCATCTTCAATATCAATGATGGCATAACAAATATCATCTGCTGCTTCCACTAAAAAAGCCAAAGGGTGCCTTTGAAAAACACCTGAAGATTTCTCAATTAATCCTAAACCGCGGAATGCTTCAACAGCCAGAGGCGCATCATCTTGAAAGTAGCCACATTTTTTGAGGGATACATCTTTATCTTTAAGGGCTTCTTCTATTAGAGAGGGGCGGGGGTATTTTGTCATTGCGCCGATTGTCGCTAGAGTTAGTCGTAATCCCCCTCGCCTTTCTCTAGCTTGGAGCTTGGAATGAATCCTAAAACTCTGGGCGTTTCCTTCAAAAGATAAAAAATCTCCCTGCTGTGATCTATCTGGAATCAAATCATTCAGATTCAATTCACCAGATGTTGTACCCCTGAATTTTGTTCTTGCCCATTGCTGGATTGCCTTTTCACCGGAATGCCCAAATGGCGGATTACCTATATCATGAGCCAAGCAAGCGGCAGCGACGATCGTTCCAATATCCCCATAAGTTAAGTCATCCTGTTTAAGCACGCCTTCTTTTTGGAGGATCCTTACCAGCCATCTGACCAAGTGAACGGCCTACACAGGAAACCTCAACGCTATGAGTGAGCCGAGTTCTAGTGTAATCGGATTGGGACAGAGGGAAAACCTGGGTTTTATCCTGTAAACGACGAAAAGCACTAGAGAATACTATACGGTCATAGTCTTGGTCGAATTTTGACCGACCTTCAGGTGGTTTTGTTGTTGTTGGAGACTCTCCAAGCCTTTTATCAGAAAGGAACTTCTTCCAACGCTCGATCCGGTCTTGGTTCACTTTACTTGCCCTCTTTTACAGATTAACGCAGATTCTATAAGCTACTTGTTCATTATATTCCCATAGCATCTCTACGGAACAGGGAGGCATAACGATGAAGCTCACTGGCGTGGCGGCAGTATCGCCACGTCCATGTGGAGCGATTTGTTGGCCTATTCCAATTTCTTTTTTGCCGGTCTGACTTCATAGAAAGCCTGATCTTCACTAACAACATATGCCTGCTCTGCAATGCCTCTTTCAAAAAGAAGCTTTGCTTCTGAGAAAAGGCCTGATGTTTCAGCTTTCAGGTAGCGGGCTGCCATTCGGCAATATTCAGGGTCGATTTCAATACCAATACTGTTGCGGCCCGAACGCAGTGCTGCAACCATTGTTGTCCCCGATCCGCAAAAAGGATCAAGCACAGTATCTCCAACAAAGGAGAACATCCGTACCAGACGTTTGGCAAGCTCCACGGGAAACGGTGCAGGGTGGTGCTTGGTTGATGCTCCCGTGATGTTCCATATCTGCTGAAACCAGCAATCAAACTCATCTTTCGTTAATCTGCTTGCTTCACGCTGCGCGTTTGTTGGCTTTCTATAACCACCAGGTTTTCTCTGCATAAGAATGAACTCCATATCATTCTTGATAATAGCATTAGGCTCATAGGGTTTCCCGAGGAACTTTGATCCATTTGAAACTTCATATGACGCGTTGGCTATTTTGTGCCAGATAATCGGGTTGAGATTGTCAAAACCAATGCGTCTGCATATAACGCAGATGTCGGCGTGAAGCGGAAATACAAGATGCCGTCCGAAGTTTCGTCGGGCAACACAGACATCCCCAACAACGCAAACCAGACGTCCTCCAGGGACAAGAACACGAAACACTTGCCGCCAGACCTTTTCCAATTCAGCAAGAAAGGCTTCGTACTCTTGAACATGGCCAAGCTGATGTGGGTTCTCGTTATAACGCTTAAGATTCCAGTAAGGAGGCGATGTTACAACAAGATGAACTGATTCATCTTTTAGGAACGATAGGTTTCTTGCATCAGCATTGATCAATCTGTGGGACGTAGGCTGCATGGATTCACACAAAGGTCGTCACATGAGCAATGAGTATCTTTGCAAAACGTTCAATCGACAGGTCATCCGCAGGTGTTTTGAATATACCCTTAAGGCCTTCGTGGCTGGATGAAGTTATAAAAGCGGAAGCGGTATAATGACGCTCTAAAACAAGTTTCCGGCAGAACAATTCGTAACGGCGCATATATGACGCGCCACGAAACTCAGGAAATACCTTGAAATGGGGTTCTTGAATGCTGACCGGCCGGTTTGATGCTGTACAATCTTCCAGCATAAAGAAATATCCAAGAAAGGGTTGAGGGCTATCAAGATAGGCATGTTCGCGATAGGCTGTCCACAGATCAAGGGCACTTCCCATTGCTTCTTCCGTCCTGTTATTGAAATTGTTGCCAAAGGAAGGACCAACTTGAGATTTGGCTTCGACAGCGGCAATTAATGTCCGCTCCCTAACAACAAGGAGGTCCCATTCTTTAGTGGGGCGGAAGAAACCTGGAAGTTCAATGGCTTTCTTTCGGAATACATATCTCTCAGGTATGCCGCTTTGGGTAACAAGCTTAGTGAACAGGTCAATAAACCCATTCATCTGTGCGCCACCCGTCACCGCACTTCTCAATCCTTGGTCGGCCTTTCCAGCCTGCTCCTGCTTCTTTCGCTGTGTAGCCCGTGTCTGCCAGTAATGAGCAACCGCTTTCGAGCTGAGATCGGGTAGATGTCGGAGGATTTCGTGTTGATTCATGCAATTATTTTATCAGTAGTATAGTTTATTTTTCTATGGCCAACATTTATTTTATTTTTATTCTGTGAATGTCAGCATAGTATATCATGCCATATCCGTTGTCAAACAAAAATCGATAGAATTATGTTGAAATATTGAATATAGTTCTATAATATTACTCCTAATTTATTAGTATGTGGAATCTTGATAATTGTTTGGTTTTATTATGCTTTCATCTTTCAAAGACTACCTTACTCAAAAAGCGCTGGTGAAAGAAAAAGATGTCCCTTTTTACCTGAAGTGGGTCTCTGACTGCTACTCGTTTCTCGACACGCCCGACTCTGTGGTATTAAATCCGGAGCAAACGAATCGATTCCAGAAATATTTGGCCAAAACCCATGAAGACGGGCAGGTCAAGCAGGCCGAAAATGCATTGCGGCTTTATAGCTATTACCTCACTTCATTACAAAAAAATGCATCGATGAAGTCTTCAGAGGGTGAAAACGAATGGAACCTGCTTGAAACACAGACACGAGAAGCCCTCAGGCTCAGACATCGGTCACATAGCACGGAAAAGACCTATATCTCCTGGCTGCGCTCATTTCGGGGATATGTCCATGATAAAAAACCATCAGAACTGACAAACGGGGATATACAGGATTTCCTGAGTTCCCTTGCAGTAGAACAAAAGGTGTCTGCTTCCACTCAGAATCAGGCTTTAAATGCGCTTCTTTTTGTTTACCGGCATGTGCTTGAAAAGGAGATAGGTGAAAAGGAACTGGATGCGGTGCGAGCGATATACAAACGACGCATCCCGGTGGTGCTCACGCTAAAGGAAGTGCATGCAATATTTGATCATCTGTCAGGAGCCCAACGTATTATGGCAATGCTCACGTACGGATGCGGACTCAGGTTGCAGGAATGCCTGAGTCTGCGAATAAAAGACATTGACCTCGAACAGAACATTGTCATTGTGAGATCGGGCAGGGGGAATAAAGACCGGAGAACGATTCTCCCTGAGTCCCTTAAAGATGATCTCATTGCGCACATTTCGGAAGTAAGGGGCTTATACGATCAGGACAGGGAAAAGGGCATTCATGGAGTTTATCTTCCTGGTGCGCTGGAAAAGGAATATCCCGATGCAGGCAAGGAGTGGGGTTGGTTCTGGCTTTTTCCCTCCAAATCTCTTTCCGTTGATCCGCGCACGCACACGGTGCGGCGTCATCATATGCACCCTGCATCACTCCAAAAATCATTCAAGGTTGCCGTCACAAAGGCAGGAATTACGAAACAGGCATCCGTACATACGTTACGGCATAGTTTCGCCACGCATCTACTGGAGAAGGGATATGACATCAGGACAATTCAGGAGTTGCTTGGTCACAGGAATCTTCAAACCACCATGATTTATACCCACGTTGCCTCAAAAAATATATTAGGCGTGCGGAGCCCTCTGGATGCATAAATTTCAAAGTTTCGATTGTAGAGCGAAGAGTCTCTTCGCTCTACATGAAAAAGTTGCCGAAGGCCCAATTTAAAGAGAAAAGACTTCTCTGCCTTAATTCAATGACATTGCCTTGCGATGGGGAGGAAAAAGGGATGGTTATAAGTTCAGAAATACATTCTTGATTGAGACTTGCCATACCAATAAAATATCTTTATAGTAATTCAAAAGATACACTTAAAAAGTAAAGATAGTCTTACTTATTTTACCCTCTTTAAAAGAGTCGTCGATACGTCTTGACATGAATTAGCCGGATTACATTTTCTCACGCTCAATAGAACAGGTAAAAGCGCAAAAATTTTTAATAAAAACCTCAATATTTTGGGGTTTTTCAAAAAGCCAAATTGATACCTCTATGGTAATTTCAAAGCCATTTTTTCGGAGACAATCAAAATGAGTAATCAACCGAATAAGATCATCTATTCCATGCTCAAGGTAAGCAAATATTATGACAAGAAGCCCGTGTTGAAGGATATTTCCCTTTCGTATTTTTACGGCGCCAAGATTGGCGTACTGGGCTTGAATGGTTCAGGAAAGAGTTCTCTCCTGCGTATTCTTGCCGGAGTGGATACGGACTTTAACGGACAGGCAACCCTTTCACCCGGCTACACGGTTGGATTTTTAGAGCAGGAACCACACCTGGATGAGACAAAAACGGTACGTGAAATTGTGGAACAAGGGGTTCAGGAACTAGTAGACCTCCACAATGAGTACAACCGGATCAATGAACGATTTGCCGAACCGATGTCGGATGACGACATGAACAAACTGATAGAACGGCAGGGGGAGGTACAGGAAAAAATTGACTCGCTTGGCGCATGGGATCTGGATGCACGCCTGGAAATGGCAATGGACGCCTTGCGTTGCCCCGAAGGGAACATGCCGATAAAGGTGTTATCCGGAGGGGAACGACGCCGTGTGGCGCTTTGCCGGTTATTATTGCAAAAACCGGACATTTTACTGTTAGACGAACCGACGAACCATCTTGACGCCGAATCGGTTGCATGGCTGGAGCATCATTTGCAAAATTATGAGGGCACGGTGATCGCAGTAACCCATGATCGCTATTTTCTCGATAATGTAGCCGGCTGGATATTAGAACTGGACAGGGGGTATGGAATTCCCTGGAAGGGGAATTATTCGTCATGGCTTGAGCAAAAGCAAAAGAGGTTACAGCAGGAAGAAAAGCAGGAGACCGAGCGGCAAAAGACCCTCAAACGCGAGCTGGAATGGATCAGGATGACACCCAAGGGCAGACACGCAAAATCGAAGGCACGTATTAACTCTTACGAATCGCTCCTTGAACAACAAGGTGAAAACCGTATAAAGGATTTAGAGATCTATATCCCGCCCGGCCCGAGACTGGGTAATTTGGTCGTTGAAGCAGACAAGGTAACCAAGGCATACGGAGACCGTATTTTGGTGGAGGGGATGACCTTTTCCCTGCCACGCGGAGGAATTGTCGGGATCATTGGCCCCAACGGCGCCGGAAAAACCACCCTATTCCGCATGATTACCGGCCAAGAAAAACCGGATACCGGTACGATCCGGGTGGGTGAGTCGGTTAAGCTCGCATACGTTGATCAAAGTCGGGAAACCCTCGATCCCAGCAAAACCATATGGGAGATAATTTCAGGGGGGAAGGATATTATCCGGCTTGGCAGCAGGGAGGTTAATTCCCGTGCGTATGTGGCGCGTTTTAATTTTTCCGGGACAGACCAGCAAAAGCCAGTGAAAACACTATCAGGTGGAGAACGGAACAGGGTACATCTTGCCTGTATACTGAAAGAAGGCGCCAATCTGCTTCTGTTAGACGAACCCACGAATGATCTCGACGTAAACACCATGCGGGCTTTGGAAGACGCCCTGGAAAATTTCTCCGGTTGTGTCCTGGCGATCAGCCATGACCGCTGGTTCCTCGATCGGATCGCTACCCACATCCTTGCCTTCGAGGGAGACAGCAAAACCTTCTGGTTTGAAGGAAACTATTCCGAATATGAAGCGGATAGAAAAAAACGTCTTGGCATTACAGAAGACCAGCCCCACCGCATCAAATACCGGCATTTGACTAGGGCTTAAAGTTGTGTGGAGGAACTAAAAACCTGAAATGGCAGAAATAATAATGCAAAGAAAGTATAAGCAAGACATCCCAAATAAAGAAAAATCTCAACACCATTCAACAAACAGGAAAAGGATGCCGTATTTGATCTCCAGCATTTTTATTCCTATAATAATTGGTTTGGTTGTAATGATAATAGTGAATAATGAAGTTACCATTTTCAGGCTAAAGAGAACCGCAGATACTGAAAATTCAACGATTATCAAAACAATATTCCGCAACAAGCCCGAAAAGGGATTATCACCTGAAATAGTACAGATCGTGCTGAAAGATAAGGGTCTCTTCGATTCCCGAAGGAATTCTTCCATCCAGGGTTTTTCTCATGAGTTTCAAGTTCAAGATGGAGGAACGGCTGTTTATGATCATGCAAGTAGTTTACTGTGGCAGCAATCAGGTTCCCAAGGAGAGATGAATTATGAAGAAACAAAGAGCTATATTTCCAAACTGAACCATGAACAATTTGCCGGTTATCATGACTGGCGTTTACCGACCTTAGAAGAAGCTATGTCTTTGATGGAGCCAACAAAGAAGAATGGTGATTTACATATTGACCAAATATTTGACCCATGTCAGGTGAGGATTTGGACGTCTGATTTCAGAAGAGATTCGATGTCCTGGGTTGTCAGGTTTGATTCGGGCTATTGCGACTACGTCTATAATGATGGCAATATCAAATACTCAGTTCGTGCCCTTCGGAGAAGATAATTGTACATTTGTTCATTTGTATATTTGAAAACAGCGTTAGGATTTGCCTGCTTTTTGGAATCACCGGGTTTTTCTTCCGTTGGAGGTGACCACCGTAAAGAAAGAGGTTAACCCGGTATCCGTATCCTTTGATAATTCGTCATATATGTCTATTTTCCAGTCGTACAATTTTTATGTAGGGAGGCAATGCCTGCCATAATCAATTTTTGTCAAACCATTTCGATCCAATCCCCGTTTTTACGAGGACGTACCCTTCATGCAGTGCCCATCCGATTGCTCAATTTTTGGTAGGCGGTGCCTGCCTTGGCTGATATCTGCAACGAGGCTGACATTTCTGGCGCTTCGTCAATCCAAGTAGTTGTCTTCAAACCAGACCACCTTCCTATATATAATTACTTGTAGACGATCAGTAAATCTCTCGCCTCGACACATTCCCTTGCTTTAACCAAAATCTGACCAATTTCACCGTCATGTTCAGCATAAATAGTCGCTTCCATCTTCATGGCCTCCATTATCAAAAGCGGATCATTTTTAACAACCTTATCGCCAACGCCTACTTTTACATTGACAATCATGCCCGGCATGGGTGCAGCGACGTGTTTGCTGTTTCCTTCTTCTGCCTGAGGACGCCTGGTTACTGAAGCAGCGACCTTGCGGTTGGCAATAACTACCTCACGCGGCTGACCGTTCAGTTCAAAGAAAACGGTACAGTCTCCTTCCGCATTTACCGGGCTTATGGCCACCAGTTTGAAAATCAGGGTCTTTCCTTCTTCGATGTCAAGGGCGACTTCTTCGTTCATAGGCAGGCCATAGAAAAATACATCCGTGGGAATAACAGAAACGTCGTCGTATTTTTTTCTGTGCTCAGCGTACTGAATGAAGACATCCGGATACATCAGATAAGACATGAGTTCTTCGTTGGTGATGGATTTGGAGATCCGACCCCCAACTTCTTTTTTGATCTCGTCAAGGTTCACAGGCGGCAGATTAGCGCCAGGCCTTTCAGTGAAAGCAGGCGCCCCTCGCAAAATTCTATATTGTACATCTTTTGGAAAACCTCCGGTCGGCTGGCCGAGACGGCCTTCAAAAAATTCTATAACGGATGTGGGAAAAGAAATTTCCTTGTTACTGTGAACGATATCCTGAGCCCTGAGGTCATTTGTCACCAGAAAAAGTGTCAGATCTCCAACAACCTTCGAGGATGGAGTAACTTTCACAATATCTCCGAAAAGCTGGTTGACATCTGCATAAACATCGGTGATTTCATGCCAGCGGTGTGCCAGACCCATAGAATGGGCCTGCTGGAAAAGGTTGGTAAACTGGCCGCCAGGGATCTCGTGATGGTACACCTCGGCAGTGCTTGACTTTTGAATGGATTCAAATGGCGCATAATACTCCCTGACCACTTCCCAGTAGTCCGAGAGTAACCCCAGGGCCTTGAAGTCCATACCCGTGTCACGTTTGTGAAAACGCATCATTTCCACCAGGGTGTTCAGATTGGGCTGAGAGGTCAGTCCGGAAAGAGGCCCCACTGCGGCGTCCACAATATCTACACCAGCCTCTGCAGCCTTGATGAGGGTGGCGATCTGACCGCCTGATGTGTCGTGGGTATGAAGATGTATGGGGATCTTCAGCTCAGATTTCAGAGCACTAACCAGTTCATAGGCAGCATAAGGCTTCAAGAGGCCAGCCATATCCTTGATTGCCAGGATATGAGCGCCATGGCCTTCCAGCTCTTTTGCCATTTTTATATAATAGCCCAGCGTGTATTTAGTCCGTTTTGAATCCAAAATATCTCCGGTGTAACATATGGCGGCTTCACAGAGGGCCTTGGTTTCCAGAACGGCATCCATTGCCACTTTCATGTTTGTGACCCAGTTCAGAGAGTCAAAGACACGGAATATATCTATGCCGCTTTCTGCTGACTGTTTTATGAATGCCTTGACGACATTATCAGGGTAGTTGGTATAACCAACGCCATTAGATGCCCTGAGCAACATCTGGAAGAGTATATTGGGCGCCAGTTTTCGCATGAAGCGCAAGCGTTCCCAAGGACATTCCATGAGAAATCTCATGGCGGTGTCAAAGGTTGCTCCACCCCACATTTCGAGTGAAAAGAAATCGGCATGGTTCCTAGAGTATATCTCAGTTATCATCAGCATATCTATAGTCCTCATACGGGTAGCCAGCAGGGACTGATGCGCATCGCGGAAAGACGTATCTGTCAACAGCAGTTTTTTCTCCTCGATGATATACTGGGTGAATTTTTTTGGTCCCATTTCCAGGAGAAGGTCACGGCTGCCCTTAGGTCTGGGGTTTTTACGATCGGCAGCAGGAACCGGCGCTTTACGGCGGCATATGGACTTGGGTATTTCCTTAATAAGCGGGTGACCGTTGACCAGAATATCTCCCATGAAACGCATGATGAGGGTAGCACGATCCCGGCGGCGAGAAAAATGGAAGAGATTCGGATTTTCGTCAATGAAGCGCGTAGTACATTTACCTTCCAGAAAATCTTTGTGGTTAATCAGATTAATGAGAAACGGAATATTGGTTTTTACACCACGGATCCGGAATTCATCCAACGCCCTATCCATACGGTGTGCTGTTTCCTCAAAACAGGTTCCAAAAGCCGTAACTTTCACAAGCATAGAGTCATAGTAAGGAGTTACCAGTGCGCCGGAGAAGGCAGTTCCGGCGTCAAGACGGATACCCATGCCACCAGCAGAACGGTA
Organism: Candidatus Jettenia sp. AMX1; assembly: GCF_030263775.1. NCBI lineage: Bacteria > Pseudomonadati > Planctomycetota > Candidatus Brocadiia > Candidatus Brocadiales > Candidatus Brocadiaceae > Candidatus Jettenia > Candidatus Jettenia sp. AMX1. Next base: position 1,508 of record NZ_SZPP01000059.1, on the reverse strand, counting down.
ATGCTGAATGCGGCCATAGTCGGGAACAAACCCGTTGGAAGGGTCTTCTGTGGTAATCCGGCACTGGAAGGCAATGCTATTGATATGAATTGCTTCCTGGTTCGGTATGCGGATTTCCGGTGAATTGAGGGGGAACCCTTCGCTGATTAAGATCTGTCTCTTTACCAGATCGAAACCGGTAATAGTTTCGGTGACGGTGTGCTCAACCTGAATTCTGGGATTGACTTCTATGAAATAATACTTTTCGGTCTCTGTATCAAGGAGAAATTCTACGGTACCGGCATTATCATAATTCACAGATTTACCTATTTTTACGGCTGCATCACAGATGCTCTGTCTGATGCTTTTGCCTAGATTCTGTGCCGGGGCAATCTCAACGACTTTCTGATGGCGCCTTTGAAGAGAACAGTCGCGCTCAAACAGGTGTACCATATTATTGTATTTGTCACCGAGAATCTGCACCTCAATATGGCGTGCTTTTTCGACATATTTTTCTATAAAACATTCATCAGAACCAAAGGCCGTCAGGGATTCACGCTTGGCTTCATTCAGGCGATGGCCCAATTCAAACTCACTGTGAACCACACGCATACCACGACCGCCGCCGCCATGGGCAGCCTTGATGATAACCGGATATCCCAATTTGCTGCAGAGAGATTTAGCCTCATCCAGGTTTTTAATTGGGTGATTACACCCTGAAAGTATGGGAACATTCACTTTTTCGGCAATTTCTCTGGCCGAGGTTTTATTGCCAAGCGTATCAAGGATTTCCGGACGGGGACCGACAAAGGTGATGTCTGCCTTTTCACAGGCACGGGCAAAGTTGGCATTCTCTGAGAGAAACCCGTAACCCGGATGAATAGCGTCAACTTCCTTGTCTTTGGCCAGATGAATGATTCCATCGATATCCAGATAAGCCTTGACTGGATCTTTACCCTTACCAATCTGATAGGCTTCGTCTGCTTTAAATCTATGAAGTGCAAAGCGGTCTTCGTGAGAATATATTGCCACGGTTCTTATACCAATTTCATGCGCTGCACGGCAGACCCGTATCGCTATTTCACCACGGTTGGCAACGAGAAGCTTTTTAAATTTCCTGATTTCCATAAAAAACCTTTAAATAGAGTTTACTGAAAAAATTCATTTTATCCGAAGGTGCCATTTGTGAACATCCTCTTTACTATCTGGAATATTATATAACCTGAATCTTGCACAAGTGCAAGATAAAAGGAGGTGAAACCATCAAGGATTACCTCATTATAATAGGGTAAGTGAGATTAACCTAATAATTAAGAGGAGGTAACCCAGATGGTAAAAAGTAAAATAAGAATACCGTCAAAAGGCAGCAAAATCAAGAAGAAGGTGTCTGTCCAGCAAAGGCCGGTAAAATAGGGTATGTATGGTTTTACTCAGCATTGTCCGGTTAGAAATTTGCGTAAAACAAAAGACAATAAATTTTTTTAGAAAGAGGTATTTTTTGCTTGACTTTTTGAAATAGTCAACGATGG